>JBEDKU010000220.1:0-5230 GCA_041172045.1 Verrucomicrobiota bacterium
TCCGAAGAGTTCAAGTCCGTCCGTGCCAAACAGCAGGGCTTGGAAAGATCCGATTTTGAAGCCCTGTTCGCGATACCAGGCCGCCCGATCGCGGACGGACGATTCGGTGGCGGTCAACGGATTGCCGAAGACGCGTAATGGCGCGACTTCGATCGTGTCCAGCCCGAGGTCATGGAGAAAGCTTAGTGCGGCGGCTTCGTCCTCAGGCGGCCAGGCGATGTGGGAGAATGAGATGGGCATGGGAGGAGGAAGAGATTTTGGATTTTGGATTTTGGATTTTTGATGGAATTCAACCGGGGATGAATTGAAACGGACGAGTCGAAGGCGTCGCGCTTCAGCCGGGGGCGTAGTCAAATAGATGATAAAGCATTAGGGCGTGGTCGGACTCGCCGCGCCCACTTGTCCGCCGGATGGCGGTGTGAATGAATAGCGAATGAAAAAGATGAAGATCAGGCCCCAGCGGAATAAGGTGAAGTGGGCGCTTTCAGCCAATCGCCGAGATCGGCGATGACCTGCTCCTTGTGGTACAAATACCCATCCTCACCTCCCCACACAGTCGCATGCTTGGACCGCATGTCGTAGCTGGCTGGTGCCGGTCCGCTGCCGCCGAGTTCCTTGCCGGGGAAGAAACGGTCGCAGATTTCTGAGGTGGCGAGTTGGCCGGTGCTGAGGTTGAGCAGGTCGATCCCCAGTTCCCAGGCACGGTCGATATCATCCGAGAGGCGTCTGAGATCATAATACTGGAACACTCCATCCGGATGAATCTTGTCCAAGTTGTTGTCATGCAGCATGTCGTAAATCACGTTTTTCTTGATGCCCGGACCGAAGAGTCCAGGCAGTCGAACGATCAACACCTGCGGAAAGTTAGATTTCACCCAGTCCTCGACTTGAAGGCGGTGCAACCCGTAGGCGTGATGACCTTCGCGATCAATGACTGCGTCCTCATCCACCCCGCGCGGCGTTGGATAGATGTCGATGGTGGAAATCAGCGTGAAGCGCTGCGCCTTGACCTCGGATAGCGGCCCCAGCAAGCGGTCAATACCCGCCTGATCCTCCTCCGGGTGCAGGTTCGCCCACCATTTCATCGCCTGCACCCCGGAGCACACGACATGGTCGAAGGTCTTTCCGCGAATCGTTTCAATATCGGATGAACGATAAAGTGATTCGTAAGAACCTTTCGCCAGCAGGTTGCTGCCAACGAAGCCTGAATGTCCGATGAGTGCGGTCATGGAGATGATTTGGGGTGTTTGATCCTGAATTTTGGATGGTGGGTAGGGACCGGCGGCTCGCCGGTCCCACTTTCCCGCCGGATGGCGGTTCTGTTGAAAAGAGGCCAGGCAGACAGGTGGAACTCGATTTGGATGGGTGCGAGACGAACCTGGCAACGGTCTGGGGCAGGACGCCCGATCCTGTCGGTTTAAGAATTTTTAACCGCAGATGAACGCAGATGAAGAACACAGATCATGACTGTGTCTTGATTCGATGAATCCGCGTCCATCCTGTTCATCGGCGGTTGAATTCTCTTCATTGATGTCCATATCCTGACCGCATTTTGGGCGGGAGGCCCGCAGCCACCTCACGCAGGAGTTACGGATCAGTGGCGTTCCGACTCGGGCTAGGGGTGATTCCGGCTTGGAACGGGCGGGTTCCGAGGCAGGCGATGGGTGGTTCCGACTTGGAACAGGTGGGTTCCGAGTCGGGTATGGGGTGGTTCCGACTTGGAACGGGCGGGTTCCAAGTCGGGCAAGGGGTGATTCCGACTTGGAACAAGCGTGTTCTGGGGCGGGCATGGGGTGGTTCCGATTAGGAACTGTTGCGTTCCGAGCCGGATTTCGAGCGTTGGATGAGTCAAAAATAGTTCGGTTTTGTTTAGGATAAATCGTATGGAAACACGATTCCCTTCAAATCGATTAAGAAATGCGAATTTTTTTCGGTCTTAAATGCCCGTAAAATCAATGGGAAACGAGGTTTAATCTTATTGTTCGCAGGTTGTTCACAGGTGGGATGATTGACCAAATGCGAGTGTTCGCTAGAATAGGCCCCGTAGCGTATGGATGCGCTGCCGAACGGAAGCAAATAACAGCAGGTCGAGGTTACGCGGCCCGTTTAGAAACAATTATAGAACCAAATAACATGCCCAAAATATCGATAACGATTGTGGACCGGATTCAGACATTTCTCGCCGCATGGCGGGAACTGGCTCCGACCGCCACGTTTGCCGGGATGACGTTGGCGGAGTTCGAGGTGGCGGTTTCCGCTCCCCTGACCTTGCGCACGGACATTGTGGCGTTGGAAAAACAGTTGGAGGGGAAGAGGACTGCAAAGTCCGACGCCGATCTAGCTGCGAATGAGGTGCTGGACCTAGTGGTGAACTCCATGAGGGGAACTCCAGGATTCGGTCAGGATAGCGCGCTGTATCGAGCTTGCGGATACGTCCGTAAGAGCGAACGGAAAAGCGGCCTGACCCGCAGGGGTGCCAAGACCACCGGTGATGCGAACGCTGCTTGATCTGACCGTCGAAAGAAGGACCAAGCAACGCCGCACCGCGGTTTGAATCGGGTCGTCGGTTCCGCAAGGAACCGGCGGCCTTTCATTGGGATAAAAGCTGAAAATCTGAAAACTGAAAAGCTGAAAGTGGGAGGAGAGGGGAGGGGAGAGGTTTTGGATAGTTGGATGGGAGGAGGTAGGGACCGGCGGTTCGCCGGATCCACTTTCCCGCCGGATGGCGGTCTGGGGTGGCGCTACCGCCGGGAGCGCATGAGAATGAGATGCGAATGAGTGATGCCAAGCGGGGCCGGAAGGTCGAATCCTGGGCTTTTTATTCTCTTCCCCTTAACATGCTGCCCCGGTCGTGCAGCGCCACCTTTGGAGCGGGTAGTTGAGAGGAAGGATTATTCGAGGCTGCGGATGGCGGCGGAGACTTTTGCCATGACGACTGGCCATGTGTCGCAGCGGAGGGATACGGGATCGGGTTCGGAGTCCGCGTCGTCGAACCAAGCGAGGCTGCGAATGACCATCATGAGGCTGGCGGGACGATATTTTGCCTGATAAAGGCGGATCATGGTTGCGAGCGGAAAGTGTTCGAGCAACGCGGCGACATCGTAAAAATCTTTTTTGCTTCCACGATTTGAGATGGCGTTGAGCTTCATCGCCGCGACATCTTCAAACGACCACATTCTCACGCCTTGGATAAGATCGAGGTCGGCAAGCTGCGGGTAGGAATGTTTCAGGAACTCGACTTTGAGGTTGTTGATGCGGAGTTGCAGCGTTCCTTGGGCTTGGCCGGTGATGGATTCGGGGCCGACGCCGAGATCATTGGCGAGAGTGGCGGGATCGAAGGGGGCGGATGTGAAAAAGTCGAGATCAACGGAAAGGCGATGCCCTAAGCGGAGAGCAAGCGAAGTGCCGCCGGCGAGGGCGAAACCTGATGCGGAGGTCCTTTCCTGCAGGTCCGTGAGGACTTCAAAGAGGTTCAAGGGAACGGCGGAACGGTGGAGCATCGGAAGGCGGAGGCTGGCAGATCAAACCAGATTTTGCAAAACGCCAGGGCGCGAGGATGGAGCGAGCGGATGCCGGTGACGATGCCCGCAAGGCGGTCTCTACCGTAATAACGGACCAGTGTCTGCCAGTCCGGCCAGTCGCCATATTCCAAAACGCGCCTGGCCAGCCATGCGGCGTGTTTTTCAAAATCAATTTCCTCGGCGCGCACGTCCCAGAACAGATGGGGTGGAAGAGAGGGCATGGGATCCGGAGGCAGAGGGGGGCGCGACGGTGTCGCGAATGTTGAATTTGGAGTGTCGGATTTTAAATGACTCAAAAATGTGGCAATGGCGGAAACACCGGCTTCCTTGCGGGCACGCTACCGCCCTTGGTTGCGGGTGTATGGCGCTGGAAAAGCGGCCACGGGAAGTGGGTTTGTGAGCCGATCTCATCAAGAACTCACGCGAGGAGATTGAGTGGGTCAATTCATTGTTCAAGAAAAAATGAACAAATAAGAATCCCGTATCAACGCGGCGCAAGCCTAGGAACTACGAGGTTTTTTGGGGGAATCTCTGGTGGTGGAGGGTCGCTGAAAGTGGTGGGTAACGTTGCAAGGAGGGTCGATACTCCGATTCGCCCCGAGCATGAAAAGCCAAGGGGTGGAGCTTCGCGCTTTTTCAGGGGCACTCCATGGGCTTCGGCGGATCGGAGGCCGCCGTTCCTTGGTGGCCACCGGTTTCAGTTGCGCCCCCGATTGTCCCGGTGCTTGCCAAAACGGCTGGAAAAAGAGAGCTTCCGCGCCGATGGAACTGCTACGCAAGCTTTTGGCTCACCGGTGGATGCGGGTCGGGATGGTTTGTCTCTTCCTGGCCGGACTGCTGGCCGGCTGGATCGCTTGGAAAATGGGGGTGAATCTGGAGACCCTGAAGGAGGCTTGGACGCAGTTGAACGATTACCTGGTCAAGTACCCTGGGGCGCTGTTTCTGGCGCTGGTGCTTTTACCCGGACTTCCGGTCCCGACGAGTGCCCTGCTTTTCACCGCCGGGGTGGTCTGGCGGCATCAGCCGGTGATGGCGGTTTCGCTGTCGCTCCTGGCGATGTCACTCAATCTGGCTTGGACTTACTGGCTGGCGGCGGGCCCGGCGCGGCGCTTGGTCGAAAAGATGCTGGCAGCCACCGAGATCCAGATTCCGGATTTGCCGCGGGGCGATCATTTGAAGCTGATCCTGGTGCTGAAGCTGACTCCGGGGATTCCGTTCTTTTTTCAGAATTATTTGCTGGGGTTTCTGCGAGCTCCCTTCTGGCTTTATCTGCCGGTTTCCGTCCTGTGCATCGGGATCATCGGTAGCGGGGTGGTCCTGAGCGGGGTGGGCCTGGCGGACGGGAAGTTGATGCCGGCGATTACCGGAGTCTGCATGATCGCCGTGGGGGTGGTGCTGACGCAACTGGTCCGCGGGTGGCTGGCGAAGAAGAAGTTGAGGGTTGAGGGGAGCGCGGAACTTTAGTCCGCAGGGGCCCTTGGCCGGGAGCGCGGACATGCTGTCCGCAGGGTCAATGAAGGGAGAAAGTTTGAGGCCAAGGGGGACGGAACGGCTTTGCCTGGGCGGTGCTTCCGCTGCTCATTGGCGTGCGGACTAAAGGTCCGCGGTCCGTGAGACCGGGAGCGCGGACATGCTGTCCGCAGGGTCAATGAAGGGAGAAAGTTTGAGGCCAAGGGGGACGGAACGGCTTTTCCTGGGCGGTGCTTTCG
>JBEDKU010000221.1:0-6750 GCA_041172045.1 Verrucomicrobiota bacterium
GGTCCGTGAAGTTCGTGGCCAGCGAATAGAGATTGGCTTGCAGCTCATTTCCCTTGAAGTCATCACGGTTGCTCAGGTTGTTCCAGACGCGGACGTCGACGAGTCCGTCGTAGGCATACCAGACCGCCATGCCTGCGACATTATCCCATAAGGTGTTGTTGAAGAGATCGGTATTCGAGCAGGTCCCGTTGAGGCGCACACCCTCATGGCAGCGCCATATCACGTTGTGATGGATGAGTTTGTTTGAGCAGTTGTTGTCGATGTAGATGCCCGGTCCAACATGGTAGGTGTGGTTGTCGTGGAGCCAGTTGTAGGAGATCTCGGTGGACGCGGTCCTGTCCTCGTAGGTGTAGGTCAAGCCCAGGTCATCACAGACGATGCCTCCGTCGTGGAGATGGTTGTTGCGGATGGACCCGCCTTCCAACAAACGGTGGACAAGCAGGCTGCGGGCCGAGTTGCGCAGGGTGCTGTTGCGGATGGCGTGCCCGGTCCCGCGCACCGTGACCGCCGCACAGTCGGTGGCGGACCAATCAACATCCTCGATCAGGCAGTTTTCAAGGGTGTTGTTCGATCCCCAGATCGAAACGCCGTCGCCCCAGCTGTGGGCGATGTAGGCGTCGCGGACCGTGTTGCCCGAGCCGGAGACTTCGAGACCGGTGCCTTCCCAGGTGTTCGGATCGATGTGGTTGTCGCGCAGGAAACCGTTGGTCCAGCGGAAAAACTCGCGAGGATAGCGGACCGATCCGCCGTCAACGATGCAGGCGTTGGAGTCGCGCAAGCTGATGGTGCACGCCTTCAGGTGGATGTCCCTGAGTTCGATATGGGAGCGGCCGGACAGGTCGAAGCCCAGGTGCCGGGTGCGTGCCTCGACGGTGACCGTGGCCGGGTCCGCGTTTCCCGGGGCCCAGAGATGGAGGGTGTCCGCGCCATAAAACCACTCGCCTGCGGAATCCAGTTCCCCGAGCACTCCGACAATGGCACCATAGCCGGCTCCAAGGAATGGGTTGTCACCCCACGAGGACCAGTTAGAGGAGGCATCCGTCACATGAACGTTGTTTCCCGTGGAGGAATCGATACGGCCATAGACCGTCACCCAGTTCGCGCTGCTGAGTGCCATGATGCGGCCGCCGACCCAGTAGTTGTCCGGGCGGGATGCACCCTCGACCACGGCCGTCTTGTCGTCGTAAGTGGTCAATGCGGCGCGGTAATCTTTCGTGAGCATGGGAGCTGAGAGCGGCCGGTTGGGAAACTGTGCTTCCGTCATGTGCAGACCGTTGACGAACACCTGCGTCACATCCGGCCTCTCAAAGCGGAACCAGTCGAAATTCCCGATCCCAGCGCCGCCTTCGAAGACGATATATACCGTTTGGTTGTCCACCGCGCCGGTGAGGTTCGCCGTTTGCTCGGTGTAAGTATCCCAACTGCCTGTTGCAGCCGTGGTGAGGGTGCCGACGAGGCGGCCCGTGGGGCTGCCCAAGCGGACCTCGACCGGTCGGCCCGCGTTTGAGGCAGGCACGGCCATGCGCACCCTCAATGTGGTGCATCCGGATCCCAGATCGACCCCATCGAAGCGGATCCAATCCCCTGTATCACAAAAGCCCACTACCGTGCCCATGGTGACAACGCCTGACATCGCCGAATAGGCTTCCGCCTGGAGCGTGAAATCGGTGTCCGCGGTCTTTTTGTAGCCGCTGGGACTCTGCCAACCGGTGATGATGTCACAACCCGACACGGTCACCGCCTCGTCGTTGTAGGGTGAGAAGATCATCGGAGCGGCAGCCGTGCCTGAAGCGGCCGGCCGTACGGTCTCCCGGTAGGTGCCCTGCCGGATCAGGCAGGTGTCACCCGGGGCCATGACATCGGCAGCCCGCTGGATGGTGCGGAATGGCGCTGCCAAGGTGCCTGCCTGGGTGTCGTTCCCGTTGGTGGCCACATACCAGGTTGCTGCGCGGGCAGGAGTTGGGATGACGGAAGAAGCGAGTGCCAACATCATGAAAGCGCGGCTAACAACGCCTCGCCCGGAACTTTGCCGGAACTGGGATTGGGCCGCGATCACAGCGCGCGAAGGTATTCCTGATAAGGGTGGCAGGTTTTGCAAGGTATGGAGTTTTTTGGGATTATTGGTTTCCTGGGCGGAATCACTTTTTGGCAGTGAGCACATTTGCGCGATTCACCAGAATGGACAAATAATGGCACAATCGTGTGGCAAGGGCATCCTCATTTTGGAGGAGGCATGAAACCCATCCCGGAGCGTGACTGTCCTCCGGAGCTGCGGCGATCGCGCCTGAGGTCATAAGAAATGAGGATTTCCAAACCCGAAGGATTCGGTCAGTTTCCAACCCGGCTCAAGGTGCTTGCCGGACTGTGCGATTCCCTGCCAGTATCCGGACACCGAGCATCCACCCAGAAACGTTCCATTCGCATACCATGAATACCTCATCCCAATCCACCCGTCGCCGCTTCCTGAAGTCATCCTTTGGCGCGGCAGGCGCGGTGTTCGCCCCGCAAATTGTCAGGTCTGAAACACTGGGGAATGCGGCCAAGGCAGCCGCAAATTCCCGGATCGGCATGGGGTTCATCGGCATGGGACTGATTTCCGACGGTCATGTGCGCTCGTTTCCCGGCATGAAGAATGTCCAACCGATCGCGGTGTGCGATGTGAGGGACTCACACCTGAAGAACGCCGTGGCTGTGCTGAAGGAAAAAGGCTACGAGGACATCCTGGCGACTTCGCGTTTCGAGGAGGTGCTCGCCCATCCCGACATCCAGGCGGTGTGCGTGACTACACCGGACCACTGGCACGCGGCGATCGCGCTGGCCGCCATGAAGGCGGGCAAGGATGTCTATGTGGAAAAGCCGATGACTCTAACGATTGAGGAAGGCAAGGCGATGGTGGCGGCGGAGAAACAATACGGCCGCATCGTGCAGGTGGGCAGCCAACAACGCTCGGAGATCTATTTCCGGATCGCTGCGAATCTGGTCCGCAATGGAATGATCGGAGACATCAATGAGATCTACTGCCAACTCGGCGAGTTCCCGCAGCCGCCGGAAAAAGAGACCATTGTGCCCGTGCCCGAGGGTTTCGACTATGACCGCTGGCTGGGACCGACACCGTTCTTCGAGCATTCGGAAAACCGGGTGCTGGGGAGCTACGGCGGCGGCTGGCGTTGCTATTGGGAGTATGGCAGTCGCAAGTCCGGCGATTGGGGCGCGCACCATTTCGACATCGTCCAGTGGGCGTTAGGCCGCGATCACACGGGACCTGTGGAATTCATCCCCAAAGGCCACCAAGGTGCCGAGCACCATCACTACCGCTATGCCGACGGAGTCACCGTGTGGCGGGACAAGGGGCCGGACAAGGGTCACATGATTCGCTTTATCGGGACCAAGGGCGAAGTGCTTGTCAGCCGCGGCAAGATCGAGACATCGCCTGCGGAACTCGTCCGCCACAAGTTCGGCCCGAACGATATCCAGGTGTATGAGTCGAAGGACCACCGGATGAATTTCATCGAATCCATCGAGACCCGCAAACCCACCATTTGCCCGGCGAGTGTCGGCCATCGGTCGGGCAGCATATGCCAGCTTTCCAGCATTGCTGAGCGACTCGGACGCGCGCTCAAGTGGGACCCGCAGGCCGAGCAAATCGTCGACGACAAGGACGCGGTCGCCATGCAGGAACGCCCGCGCCGCAAGGGCTACGAGATGCCTGCGTGACCAACCGCGCCAGGAGCCATGATCGTTCCGAGGCGTGAGCGCGATCGATCCTCACTTGTCGCCATCTTCCAATTTAACGGCGACGGCGTGGGCCATGCGTTGCGGCGCCTTGAAATGCCCGTTTTTACCAACGCCCGCCACTCGTTCAATTTCAAATTCTCCGGCACCAAAACAAAATTCGATCACTTTTTGTCGCTGGGCAAGGAGACATCCTTCGAGCGGAACGTTCAACCTCTGCCCCTCTCGCATGAGCCACGACACCACCATCCTTAGCAAGCCGCCGACCCACCTCGATTACAGCCTGGTTGGCGAAGAGGCGTCCCGCGCCATCGAGCGCGGACTCGCCGAAGCCGATTGGTATCAGAGCCCCGTGCCACGTGCGACCCTGCGAAATCTGCTAGAACGAAAGGACGGCCCCGCCATCCGCGACACCGCCATATTGTTAGTCATTCTCCTGATCACCGGATGGGCCACCGCAGCCTTGTGGGGTTCGTGGTGGGCGGCGCTGCCCTACTTCACTTACGCGACTTTTTACGGCACCAGCTCCGATTCCCGCTGGCACGAGTGCGGCCACGGCACGGCCTTCAAGACGGACTGGATGAACAGCTTCGTCTACGAAATCGCCTCGTTCATGGTCATGCGTGAGTCGGTCGTCTGGCGTTGGAGCCATACCCGCCATCATAGCGATACCATCATCGTCGGCCGTGATCCGGAAATCCAAGTGCCGCGACCGCCGGACCTGCTGGCACACGTCCTCAGTCTCGTGAACGTCGGTGGATACCGTAGTTTCTTTCCAAAACTGCTGCTTCACGCCTGCGGCCGGGTATCCGCCGAAGAAATGACCTTCATTCCCGAGAGCGAGTTTCCAAAAAATCTATTTCCGCGCCCGCATCTACCTCGCGATCTATGGCGTGGTGATCGCCAGCGCCATCGCACTCCAAAGTTGGTTACCGATCTTTCTGTTTGTCCTGCCGCAGTTCTTCGGGACCTGGCTGATGATCCTCCAGAACACACCGCAGCACGCCGGTCTTGCCGAGAACGTGCTCGACCACCGCTTGAACTGCCGGACGGTTTACATGAACCCCGTGAGCCGTTTCATCTACTGGAACATGAACTATCATGTCGAACACCACATGTACCCGTTGGTGCCCTATCACGCGCTTGCCAGGCTTCATGAGGAGATCAAGGACGACTGCCCGTCCCCCTACCCTTTCATTCTATCTGCATGGAAAGAGATCCTGCCAACCCTCGTGCGGCAGGTGAAGGATCCCGCATATCACGTGAAACGTAGGCTTCCCACCGGAAAAAACCGGCTGACTGATGGTCCTCGCTTCCAGGAAATCAAACCCGATGCCGACGGCTGGATCGAGGTCTGTGCCGACAGCGATCTCGGCCGCGAGGATGTCATCCGTTTCGACCATGGCAGGAAAACCTTCGCCCTGGTCCGCGATGCGAATGGCAGCCTGAACGCCACCGATGGCATTTGCACCCATGGCAACAACCATCTCGCAGAAGGTCTGGTGATCGGCGGCACCATCGAGTGTCCGAAACACAACGGCCGCTTCCATCTTGCCGACGGCTCACCAGCCCGCGCTCCAATCTGCCGCGGGCTGGCGACCTATCCACTTGAGGAACGTTCAGGCCGCCTCTGGCTCAACATCGCCCGTGCCGCCGGTTGCGGCACGCGCCAACCCAAGACACAGCGTTTCCGCGTTGTATCCAACGCCAATGTCGCCACCTTCATCAAGGAGTTGTTACTGGAGCCCGTGGATGCTTCGCAAAACATCGCGTTCGAACCCGGCGACTACCTCCAGTTCGACATCCCGGCATATGAGGAAATCCGCTTCCGGGATTTCGATATTCCGGAACCTTACGCCACGGTATGGCGCAACCAACATGTCTTCGACCTCGTCGCCAGCAATCCAGACGGCGGACGACGCAATAATTACTCGCTCGCCTCCAACCGTGACACAGAGAACGTGCTGCGCTTCAACATCCGAATCGCCACTCCGCCTCCGGGGCAGGACTGTCCGCCGGGCGCGGGTTCGAGTTACATGTTCCAACTGAAAGCCGGCGATGAGCTCACCGCGATCGGCTCCTTCGGCGACTTCCACATCAAGCCGACACAAAAGGAAATGGTTTACATCGGTGGCGGCGCTGGCATGGCCCCGTTGCGGGCTCATCTCTCACACTTGTTCGAGACCGCCAAGACCGCGCGGCGGGTGAGCTATTGGTATGGTGCGCGTTCCAGACAGGAACTGTTCTATCATGAATATTTCAACAACCTCGCCACGTGCCATCCGAATTTCCGATTTCATCCCGCACTGTCCTCTCCGCTGCCGGAGGATGAGTGGACCGGCCACTGCGGTTTCATCCACGAGGTGGCGCTCGATCATTACCTCGCCAGCCACGAAAACCCGCTTGCCATCGAATTCTACCTTTGCGGCCCGCCCGCGATGATCAAGGCTTGCACGAAGATGCTCGATAGCCTGGGCGTCTCCGCCAGCCAGATCGCCTTCGATGAATTCTAAAATCCTCAACTCTTCACACCCATGAAAATCACACTGGTCCGCCACCTTTGGGGCGTCGATCACACACACGGTCTGGAACCCTATCTGGCACGCTGGAGCGATGTTGGCTACAAGGGCTTGGAGGGAAGTCTCCGGCTGTCGCCTGATCGTGAGGCATTGTTACGCTTCCTCAAGACGAGCGACTGGAAATGGATTGCACAGGTTTTCAGCCGTGACTTCATCCCCGGCGGAAGCGTGCGCGAACATCTGGATTCTTTGAAAACTCAGATCGATGAATGCATGGAATACCAACCCTGGTTCTTCAACGCGCACAGTGGCTCAGACACCTGGAGTCTTTCCCAGGCAGAGGATTTTTACGGTGCCGTGCTCGAAATGGAACGAAGCCTCGGCGTGGCCATTTGCCACGAGACACACCGATTGCGGTATTTCGGCAACCCATGGACCACCCGGCCGATTCTCGAAATGTTTCCCGACCTCAAACTGACCTGCGATTTCAGCCACTGGG
>JBEDKU010000222.1:0-3555 GCA_041172045.1 Verrucomicrobiota bacterium
CTCCCGGGCGGTGCAGCGAGGCGATGACGATTTTCTCGCGGGCCAGCGAGCGCAGGGTTTCCGCGACGTGTTCGGAGTCCTTGGACGAGAGTCCGGAAATCGGCTCGTCGAACAGGAAGACCTCCGCCCGGCTGCCGAGATCCACACCGAGATTCAGGCGGCTGCGCTCGCCGCCGGAAATGGTTTTTTCCCCGGGCGCGCCGACCCGCCGCTGGGCGATCGATTGCAGGCCGAGCTCGGCCAGCATGCTGTCCACCCGCCGTTCATGCTCCGCCAGCGAGAGCGCCGGCCGGCGGATGGTCACCGCATGCCGCAAGTGCTCGCGCACCGTGAGCTGCGGATTGAGCGCCTCTTCCTGCGGCATGTGGGCGATGAACGGGACGAGGTGCTCACGCCGTTCATACAGATCGATGCCGTTCAATTTCACGCGGCCGCGCGTCGGCTCGCGTTGACCTGACAGGACGGCGAGCAAAGTGCTTTTTCCACTGCCGCTCGGGCCGATGATGCAGAGCATTTCGCCGCGCTTCACCTCGAAGTTGATGTGGTCGAGCGCCCGCGAGTCCGGCCCGAAATCATGAATCAGATCCTCCACCTGCAGCGACTCGATCAAGGTCCGCTCCTCGTCGAGAAATCCTTCGCTGAAACGGCAGCGCACGGCCTGGCTGCCGGAAAGCCGGATCAGCGAGCCGTCGCGCAAGGTCGCGGTCTGCCGCACCGGCACGCCATCGACCAGGATCGGCCCGTGGCTTTCCCTAACGATCAGTTCGCCCTCCGCCCGCTCCGCGTCGTAGCGGATGAAGAGCACGGCTTTGGGCGAAAGTTTCGAGCCTAGCAGCAGGTCGCCGGACGAGAGCGCCGAGGCGTCGTTGGAAACCAGGTATTCCTGCCGGTCGCCGGCGAGCCGGAAGCGCCGGCCTTTTTGCGTGGCTTTGCGCCGGAGTTCGTTGATCGAAAGGCTGAAACCCGACGCGTCGCCCAGCCGTTCGTGGTTGCGGCAGGTGACGATGTCGCCCTTTTTCAGCGGTCCGCGGCTGCCGGCGTGCAGGTCCGTGTCGCGCAAGGCCTCGACCTCCGCTTCGAGGCCGAAGCGGACGCGCAGTGCGCTCTGGCGTCCCCTCGTCCGTTCGGCGGTGAATCCGGTCTCGCCGGGTTCCAGATAGATCGACGGCGAGTTGCCCGTGCGTTTGACGTCCAGGAAAAACATCAGGTCCTCATGGCTCAGCGTCCAGCCGGGCACCACCAAGGGTTGGCGCTCGCGCATTCTCAGGAACGAGCCGGACTCCACCGACCGACCGCGGATCCAGAGAGATGAAATCCCCGTGTTTCGGACCAGGATCAGGTCGCCCGCCCGATAGACCCGGAACTCGTGGTCGCTCGCCGCCGGGGGCAGCATCACATCCGCGCCGTCCCGCCCGAAAATCAACCGCTCGAACGGCAGTTCCTCGTCCGCCGGGCCGCCCGCGTCGCCGCGCATTTCCCGCAGGATCGCCGCGCCGTAGTCGGGACGCCCGAGGCGACGCATGAAAATTTCAAAGCTCGTCCGGTTCCGCTCCGAGCGCCCGGCCGCGTCCACCAGGGTGAACAATTGCAAGCCCAGCGCCAGTTTTCCGTTGTCTTCGAAGCTGTCCTTCAACTCAAGCGCCAGCCCCTGCAGCGGCTGCGGATTCCTCACCGCGCGCTGCAAACGCCGTCCCAGCCAGCCGTGGTCGACTTCCGGAAACGCACTCCGCAGCATGTCCAGAATCAGGTCCGCCTCCAAGGAACTCAACTCGTCGTCCAAGGTCGCGAACGCCGCGAAGGCGTCCACCAGCACGCCGACGTGCGCGTCCGCCCCCGGCCGCAGCGCCCGCAACCGGCCCACCCCGGGAATCGTCTGCAACCAGCGCAACCAACGCAGCCAGCGCATCCTCCTCGGCGGGAGTTGCGGCGGGTCTTTCTGGGCTGCTGGTGAATCCACTCGGGCTTTCTTGGCAGACGCCGTGCCTGCCCGCAAGACTCGTCCAAAAAAGGGGTTTGCTTTTTGCCCCTTTACAGTATCATCCCATACGCCCGAACGGCATTCATCCGCGCTCCCCACGTCGCGCGGAGTTGTTCCGTCCGGGTCTTTTCTCGTCTTTCCAGCCAACCATGTCCGATTCCCCGAACCCCACTCCACCGTCCAACAACCCGAACCGCACTCCCGGGGATGCCAATGGCTTCAACTGGCGGTTGCTCGGCCTGTTGAGCGTCGCGACGGTTATTCTCGGCGCCGCCTTTTTAAATCCGCTCACCAACAAGGTCGTCAAGCCGATGACCTATTCCCAGTTCCGCCAGGCGTGGGACCAGGGCCGCATCGTGGTGGATAATCCGAAGGAGCCGCTCAAAGTCATCACCACGGACACTTCCTTCGACGCGACCATCACTGGCTGGGCCATGCCGGAAGTAGGCGAACCCAAGGCAGACGCGCCGAAGAAGGATTTCCAGGTTCCCGTGAACCTCTCGATCCGCCGCGATGAAATCAACGAGTTGCTCGGTGACAAGATTCGTTTCGAGCAGATCGCCACAGCCTCCGAGAAGCCGCTTGCAAACGATGTGGAAACCCTCTCGCTCGCGGAGCTCCGCAAGTTTCTCGCTCTGAAGCTGGTGGATATCAACGACCCCGGGAACGCCCTCCGCGTCCTCACGACTGCCGGCTCGGACGATGCGGTGATCGTAGGAAGCCGCAAAGTGGTCACTGATGCCGCAGCACCCGTCGATGCCGCAGGCAAGCCCCTGCAGGCCTTCCAGTTCAGTGTGCCGGTATCCACCGCCATTCAAGGCGAGGACCTCAACAAACTGGTCAAGGACAAGGCCATTTACGAGCGCAACAAGGACTACCTCAGCAGCGCGCTGTTCACCTTCCTGCCCTTCCTGCTGATCATCGGCATCCTGTTCTTCCTGTTCCGCCAGCAGATGAAATCCGCCGGCCGGGGGGCGATGTCCTTCGGCAAGAGCAAGGCCCGCCTGCTCACCATGGACCGCAACAAGGTGACCTTCAAGGACGTCGCCGGCATCCAGGAAGCCAAGGAAGAGCTGTTTGAAATCGTCGATTTCCTCCGCGATCCCCGCAAATTCCAGAAGCTCGGTGGCTCGATCCCCAAGGGCGTACTGATGGTCGGCTCCCCCGGCACCGGCAAGACCTTGCTCGCCCGCGCCATCGCCGGCGAGGCGGATGTGCCGTTCTTCTCGATCTCCGGCTCGGACTTCGTCGAAATGTTCGTCGGCGTCGGTGCCTCCCGCGTCCGTGACATGTTCGAACAAGGCCGCAAACACGCGCCCTGCCTCATTTTCATCGACGAAATCGACGCCGTCGGACGCCATCGCGGCCACGGCATGGGCGGCGGTCACGACGAACGCGAGCAAACGCTCAACCAACTCCTCGTCGAGATGGACGGCTTCGACACCCAGGAAGGCGTCATCATCATCGCCGCCACCAACCGTCCCGACGTGCTCGACCCCGCACTCCTTCGTCCGGGCCGTTTCGACCGCCAGGTCACCATTTCCCTGCCCGACGTCAACGGCCGCGAGGAAATCCTC
>JBEDKU010000223.1:0-34160 GCA_041172045.1 Verrucomicrobiota bacterium
GTTACCGACGGCGAGCGTGCCGTTGATGATGGCCTTGCCGACCGTTCCCGATCCGGCGAGGGTCGCGCCGGAGGCGATGGTGGTGAGCGAGCTGGTGGAAATGCTACCGTTCACCACCAGCTTGCCGTTGGTGACGTTGGTCGCACCGGTGTAGGTGTTGGTGTCACTGGTGAGCGTCCAGGTGCCTGCTCCGGATTTGGTGATGGTGAGTGTTGCTGTTCCGTTGGAGATGGTGCCGCTGACGGTGTTGGCGCCTGTCGAGGTGCCGGACAGCTCAAGAATGCGGTTCCCTGTCGCCCCGGAATCCACGTTCCCGGCGAGGTTAAGCGAGCCGCCATCACTGGTGATCGTGGAGGTGCCGTTGCCTGCGATGGTTTTGACGGTGCCATTGATGACGTTGTCGCCAGCAAGGTTCAGGATCGAGAGCCCGGCGGTGGTGATGGACAGATTGGAAGCCAGCGCGATGTTCCCGGCGGTTCCATCCAAGGAGAGAAAGCCATTGTTCTGCGCGTTGATGGTCTTGGGGCCGGCGCCCAGACTGCCGCTCTTGGTGATTTTCAGTTCACCGGTGCTGATGGTGACTCCGCCGGTGAAGGTGTTTTCGCCGGTGAGGGTCAGGGTGCCGGCACCGAGCTTGGCCAGAGTGCCGCCGGAACTGATCAGGTCCGCCGCCCAGGTGACGGTCTGGCTATTGGTATCGGCTCTGTAGGACTGGTTCGCCGCCGTGCTGAAGCGCCCCGAGTAGTCATGGGTGTTAGCGGCGGAGTATTGCAGCGTGCCGCCACTCAGGACGATGGAACCGGAACTGCCTAGCGGACCGGAGACGCCCGCAGTTTCCGCCACGCCCAGATTGACCGCGCCTGCGGTGAGCGTGGTCGTGCCGGTGTAGGTGTTGGCCTCGGAGAGAGTGAGCGTGTTGATTCCCAACTTGGTGAGGTTGCGCGTGCCGGTGAGCGCGGTGGCTTGGTCGAAACTGCCCGCCGTGGTGTCGATACCGACGGCGGAAGCGCTATCCAGGGAGAAGCCGCTCAGGGTGTTGGTGAACAGAGCCGCGACGTTGGTACTCGTGTAGTCGCCGGAAACCGCACCGACGCCAAGACCGATGTGGCCCGCAGCTCCTGCGGTCACCAAGCCTGCGGCTTTTGCTCCGGTGTTTCGAAACACGAGGAAACCACCATCGACCTGAGTGGCACCATCGTAGGCGTTGGTGCCGGAAAGGGTCAGTGTGCCCCCGCCCTGCTTGGTGAGGCCCAGACCGGTGCCGGTGATGGCGCCTTGGATTTCGCCCGAAACACCCTGTGCTTGATCAAAGACACGGGAACCGCTGCCAGCCAAGGTCATGCCGGTGTTGACGATGCCGAGGTTCTTGAGGAGGCCGCTGGTGTAGGTGATGCCAGTTAGGCTGGTGATATTCTTGCCGGTCATGTCCAGGACGCTGGAGGCGCCGCTGAGTGCAAGAGTGGCGGCAGAGGTGCCGGTTCCGCCAACCCGGGTGATGTCTCCGTTCACCGTAGTGCTCCCGCCGGTGAAGTTGAGCGCCGCGGTCGTTGTTCCACCACTGCTGTTGGTCGCCATGGTAATTGCGCCGAATGTTGCCGTGCCGCCGCCGATGTTGATGGTGGCGTTGTTGTTGCCGGTCATCCCTGCGTTGGTGGCTACGGCCATGTTGACCGAAGCAACTTCGAGCGTTCCAGTATCGAAGGTTAGAGTCGCGCTGGAACCCGCGCTGCCCGTTCCGGTCCGCCTCGCCATGGTCAGTGTGCCGATCTTGGCATCCACACTGTGAGCGGAAAAATCCACGACCGCCGTGTGGGTGCCATTGTGACCAAAGCCGTTGTTGACCATGTTCATGGTGGTGACTGCCGCCGTGCCGTCCGCAGCGCGGAGCAGCAGGGTGCCGGTGCCTGTTTCGAATGAAAGATTGCCACTGCCACGCCCGCTGCTGGATCCAACGGCGATTGTGTTGGCGTTGATGGTATTCGCGACGCTACCGAGTTTCAGTGTCTGGGTAGTGCCTCGTCCCGCACTGTCGCCTACCCCGAGCACGTTTGCGGTGATGCTGCTGGTAGCGGCAAGCTTGACCGTCGTCTGTGCACCGAAGGTTGTGCCATTGCTGGCGCCCAAGCGGAAAGTTCCAGTCGGACCCAAGTTGGCAGTGAAGCTGCCCAGACCGCTCATGTCGAGGCTATTGGTGGTGGTGCCGGCTGTCGGTGTCGTTTGTCCGACTTGGAAGGAAGTGCCGCCCACCGTGAGTGTTCCAGTGCTACCGGTGAGGGTTGTATTTGTGGCAGTCGTCGCAGTGGTGCTTCCGGCGAGGAGGAAATTACCCGTCACCGCGAGGGTCTGGCCTGCGGCGATATTGGTTGTGTGCTGGAGGGTGGCGCTCTCCTGATTGTAGGTAAGCGATGCGATCGAGATGCTCGCGTCCACGGTATTGGTGGTGCCTGAGGCGAGCGCGCCCGTGCCATTGAAAGTGACAGCATCTCCGGAGACATCGGAGTCGTCAGGATTCCAGTTGGTGCCCGTGGACCAATTCTTGTCAGCGACGCCACCCGCATCCCAGGTGATGGGGATGGCGTGGAGGCTTGGCGCAAGCAGGTTGAAACCGGCGGCGATGGAGGCGGGAAGCAGGAAGAGGCGTTTGTTTTTCATGGGCTTAATGGCGTTTTTTTGGATTTTGAATCAAGAAATGAGCGAGCGGAACGACGGCTACACGTGCTACACGGTGAGATGCGGAAAAAGCTGACGGGGAATTTTTCAATTTCATCGAGCACCGGAAGGCAGGAAGAGCGGTCGAGGCGGATGGAAGAAGGCTCGGGAGATCTGGGATTCTCCAAGTCCCCGGTGGGCGAGATGAAGGCGGCGCGCCAAGTGGACTTGGTCACGCCGCCCTGTTTCCGGGAGATCCGCCTCACGGGGTGGTGAGGCGGATGTGGACTTAGGGTTGGATCACGCTCAGACGGGCGAAGTTTTTCGCCGGGGTGCCCGGGGTGAGGGTGTAGGTGATAGTGGCGGCAGGATTTCCGGCAGCTTGGGTGACTTGAGGAGTCCACGAGCCGGCTGCGAGCGTCTGCGAGGTTTCGATGACCCAGGAGACATCGCCATTGGCAATGGCGTCGGAGCCCTTGGTGTAGGTGATGACGTTGCCGGAGAGCACGCCGGCGGGCTGGCTGGAGACACGTGGGTTTTTGCCAAGGGCGTATTCCACGATGTTGGTGATGCCGTCGTTGTCGAAGTCGCCGGTGGCAGGCTCGCCGGGGATGTTACCCTTGGTCGGGTCGTTGGCCCATGACGCATAGTTGGAGCCGCCGGAGGTGGCGGTGAGGAAGCCGCTGGCATCCAGGGCGAAACCGGTGAAACCCGTGGCGGAGATCTGGCCGAGTTGGCTAACACTTAGGCCTGCGTTGGAGGTGCCGAATTTAAGCGATGAGCCGGAGACGAATCCGGTGAGGTTGAGAGTGCCGCTCCAGGTGCCGTTGCTGTCGGCAAACTCGATTTTGGCTCCAGCGGCGAGGTTGATGGTGGCCGCACCGGTGACGGCGAGGGTACCGGCGGCTTCGGTGCCGGCGGTGGCGGCACTCAGAGTGCCGCTGCCGATGGAGACGGGCGAGGCATCGGGAAGGACGCTGGCCGCACCGAGGGCCAGCGTGCCGCCGCTGATCGTGGTGTTGCCAGAGTAGGTGTTCGCTCCGCTGAGGATCCACTTGCCGGCACCGGCTTTGGTGAGGCTGAGTTTGCCGGTTCCGGAAGGGTTGACGATGGTCGCGGCGATCAGGTTGTCACCGGTATTGGTGCCGCCTAGGGTGAAGGCGCGGTCCAGGTTGGCAGTGCCGGTGATGGTGGCGTTTTGATTCGTTAGTTGAACCGCGGTGGTGGGGGTGTCGAGGGTGATTTGGCGGGTATTGTAGTTGACGGCCGCGATCTTGGTGCCTGTGGCGATGCCTGTGGCCGCGATGGTCATGCCGGGAAACAGCGTTTGGGCGTCGCGAGCGGTGATGACCGTGTCACCAAGCCCGAACAAGGCGATGGGAGTGCCCGTGCCATTGACGAGGGTGACTGGCGCGGTGCTGGTGAGGGCGAGCGAGCCGGTGCCGGACGATTCGAGGGTGGGGGTGGGCCCAACCAGGCCGAAGGGGCGGTCACTGGAGGAGTTCGCCGCACCTACGTGGCGGAAGGTTCCACCAAAGTTGAAGCTGGTGCCGGAGCCGATCGAGCTCGGGGTGCCGCTGGCAGTCATGTTTTCCACCACGGTGGTGCCGACGGCGAAACTCGGGGTGGCCGAGGTGCCTTGGTTATCGGTGCGCGGCAGGGTGAGGGTGCCGGTGCCGTATTTATTGATGCCGGTGGACGTGGTCGCGTCAGTATCGACGAACTGGGAGTTGACCACCACATCTCCGCCACCGAGGAAGTTGAAGGTGCGGGTGGAGTTGACCACATCGTTGCGCAGGACGGAGGTCGTTGCGGGAGCGCCGAGGGTGAGGGTGCCGGCGGCCGATTCGATGAAATAGCCGCCTCCAGCGGCGGTGATTAGAATATTTCCAAGCAATGCGTTGTTGTCGGAAGCGTTGCGCAAGAAGACCGGCGAGCCGAATGCGGTTTCACCGCTGGCGATGTAGCTCTTGCCGGAGGTGTTGATCGTCTTATCGACGTCCACGGTGATGTTGTTGGCGAGTTCGAGAATCGAAACCTTGCGGTTGTCACCGGTGAGGGTGATGGTCTTAGGGGCGGCGATCGGGCCAAGAGCTTCGCTGTGTTCGATGCGAAGGGTGTTGGAAGTGGCGATTCCAATGATCTGCACGTTGCCGGTGAAGGTATTGGCAAGGGGAAGAACCAAGGTGCCTGTGCCAGTCTTGGTTAGTGCGCGGGCGGCTGTTAGTGCGATATTCTGAGTGAAGGATCCGCCGGCATTGGTGGTGTCGATGAGGACTCCGGATGCGGGATCGAGGCTGAAACCGGCCAGCGAGTTGGAGTTGAACAAATCACTGATTTCGGACGCCGTGTAGTAGAGGGGATCCGAGCTGTGTGCGCCAAGGCCGATGCTGCCCAGAGAGGTCGCCGTGGCGGTGGCCGCGGTTTTAGCGTTTTTCGAGCCAAAGATCAGGCTGCCCGCATCGATCTGCGTGGGGCCGTCGTAGGTGTTGGTGCCGAAGAGGGCGAGGGCGCCCGGACCTTGCTTGGTGAGGCCCACACCCGTGCCGGTGATGTCTCCCTGGATGATGCCCGAGATATTGAGTCCCTGATCGAACACGCGGGAGCCTGTCCCAGCCAAGGTCATGCCGGTATTGACGACGCCGAGGTTCTTGAGAAGTCCGTCGGTATAGGTGATGCTGTTCAGGTTGGTGAGATTCCCCCCCGAGGTGTCTAGGACGGCAGTGGCACCGTTGAGTGTGAGGTTGGCGACGATGGTCCCGGCGGCAGTGCCACCCACACGGGTGATGCCTCCGGTCACCGTGGTGGTTCCGCCAGTGAAGTTGAGCGCTGCGGTGGTGCCGCCACCACCGTTGTTGGTCGCCATGGAAATCGGGCCGAACTTGGCCGTGCCGCCGCCGATGTTGATGGTGGCGTTGTTGTTGCCGGTCATCAATGCGTTGGTGGCTGCGGCCATGTTGACCGAAGCGACTTCGAGCGTGCCGGTATCGAATGTCAGGGTTGCATTGGATCCTGCGCTGCCCGTTCCGGTCCGCCTGGCCATGGTAAGCGCGCCGATTTTGGCGTCCACGCTGTGAGCGGAAAAATCCACGACCGCCGTGTGGGTGCCATTGTGACCAAAGCTGTTGTTGACCAGGTTCATGGCGGTGACTGCCGCCGTGCCATTCGCAGCACGGAGCAGCAAGGTGCCGGTGCTTGTTTCAAAGGAAATATTGCCACTGCCGCGTCCTGCGGCGGATCCAACTGCTACCGTGTCGGCGTTGATGGTATTATCGACACTACCGAGTTTCAGAGTCTGATTGACGCCCCTTCCCGCCCTGTCACCGACACCGAGTACGGCTGCGGTGATGCTGCTGGTCGCTGCGAGCTTTACGGTCACCTGTGCTCCAACAGTCGAGCCGCTGTTAGCGCCCAGGCGGAAAATTCCGGTGGCACCCAAGTTTGCAGTCAAGGTGCCCAGGCCACTCATGTCCAGACTGTTGGTGGTGCTGGTGCCCGGTGCCACTGGCAGCAGTTGTCCGACTTGAAAGGAGGTGCCGCTCACGGTGAGCGTGCCAGTGCTGCCGGTGAGAGTCACATTCGTCGCAGTCGTCGCAGTGGTGCTTCCGGCGACGAGGAGGTTGCCGGCGACGTCCAGAGTCTGATCTGCGGCAATGACGGTCGTGTGTTGGTTGGCGGCGTCCTCGAAGCTGTAGCTGAGGGATGCGATCGACTCGCTTGCGCTTACGGTATTCGTGGTGCCGGATCCGGTGGCGCCGGTGGCGTTGAACGTGACATCATCGCCTGTGGGAGAGGCGTCATCGCTCCAGTTGAGGAGTGTGGACCAGTTGGTGTCGCCACCGCCGGCATCCCAAGTGATGGCATCGGCATGGAGTGCGGGCGCGAGCAGGATGAAACTGGCGGCGATGGTGGAAGGAAACAGGCGCAGATTTCTATTTTTCATGGGTTGATTGGTTTTGTTTGGGTCAGGAAGGCCGCTGAAATTTGCGGAATTCCGGTGGGTCTCAGATGCACACGGCGGGTCCGGACAATAGCTGACCGATTTTTTGAATTTTTTTCCGTCCGGAGCGGAGTTGGAGGAATTCCTTTTTGCGGGAGGCCGCTGAAAGGGCCATTGGGATGAACCCGCGAGTCAGCAACTGCCGGAGTCAGGCACGGAGGGGTTAGGGTTGGATTCCCCGAAGTTTGCCGATCTCGCGCAACTTCTCGACGGTGGGAGCGGGCAGGCGTCCGGTTTGATCCGGGCCGACATTGAGCAAATAATTCGCCCGGCGGCGATTGCACAGTTCCAATATGGCCACCAAATCCTCGGCCGGCTTGAGATTCGATGACTTCTCCACGGATTCCCAGAACCAGCCCGGTCCGATCACGTCACAGATCTCGGCCGGGTGGGTGTTTCCCTCGGGGGGCAGGGGGACTTTCGCCTTTTTCGCGATGAGCAAGGGATACTCGTAGCTGTGGATGTCGGTTTTTTCGAAGTTAAGGCTGTTGTTGGCAATCACAAGGCAGTCGGGCTGGAGGGTCTTGATGTGTTGTTTGATTTCCAACCAGTCGGCGGCGGTGTATTTGTTGCTGTATTGGTCAGCCCACAAGAGATCAATCGGACCATAATTGCCGAGTAGTTCGGTCATTTGTTTCTTGATGAATCCGGTAAAATTCCCCTTTGCCTCGGGTGGTAAACCCATGAGTTGATCCTTTTCACTCTTCGGCAGGTGGCGTTTCGCAAAGTCACCGGGGAAACAATAGTAGATGCCGACCTTGAGATCATGTTTGCGGCAGGCATCGACGAATTCACGCACGATATCGCCTTTGCCTTCCTTGAAGTTCTTGAAGCTGGCGATGTCGTGGGTGGTGTGCTTGCTATCCCAAAGGCAATAACCATCCGTGTGCTTGACCGTGAGGACCGCATATTTCATTCCAGCCGCAGCAGCAGCCTCCATCCACTGGTTGCAGTCCAACTGGCTGGGAGCAAAGCTCGCGGGATCCTCGGTGCCGGTGGCCCATTGGCGTTCATGGTAGGTGGCGATGCCGAAATGAACAAACATGCCGAATTTCCAACCGAGGAACTCCTCCTGCCGGATGTGGGTTTGTATGCCTCTTGCTGGGCGGGGACACTCTCCGTGCAAACCATTGCGGCCAGGAGAGTGAGTGAGAACCTTGCGAGGGAACTCCAACTCGCCGGTTGGATGCCGAAGTGGACAAACATGCCGAACCGCGCGTTGGTTAACCACTGAAGGCGGGGTCCAACCACCGGAGGAGCCGCTGTTGCCGCGACCGGTTTGCAGATAGCCCGCAGGGCGATGAAGAAACTGAATGCGATGGGTTTGATCATGTGATCTGCGATGAGGTGGATCTCATGTTAGGAAAAGCCGGCGAAATTTGCGGGATTCCTTTTCCGTTGTACAAAGATACGGCCCTCTCGGGAGAAAGCTGACGGTTTTTCCGGAGTTATCCTGCGAGATCGGTTCCGTCCGAGAGACAATCCATCACTCAGCAGCGACGCGGACGAGGAGCGAGGGCGCGGTGAACGGCGCTCCGGTCAGTGTCACCACCACGGTTTCGTTGCTGCCAGCAGGCGTTGCGACTTGGCCCAAGGTGGCGGCGGTGTCCTCCGTCCAACTGTTCGTGATGAGGGAGGTGGAGGTGAAGATCCTATAGGTGAGGTTGGTTCCGGCACGACGCCGGTAGGTGAAGGTGCCGTTGGTTTTGTCGAGTTGAACGAGGATAGGATTGACCGAGGAGCCGTCGAGCGGGTCGAGACCGAAGGCGAACTCCTGTTGATTGGTGCGTCCGTCGTGGTCGTTGTCGGCGGATGGACTGGAGACATCGGCAGTCAGGAACGAATCCGCCCACTGGGTGTAGGGCGTTCCGGGTCCGGGAGGAACACTGATGGTGCCGGGACCGGTGATGGCGGAGGTGGGAATGATGGGGAAAACGCTGGTGACGTTTCCATAGGTTCTTCCGGATGCTTGTATGACGCCGTTGATGATCAGGCTGGCGACGGTGTCGTTGCCGGGGTTTGGCAGATTGAGGGTGGCGGCACCCGGACTGGACAAGGTGCCGATGGTGACCGTGGAGGCGTCCGCGAAGTCGGGAGTTGTGACGCTGAGAATTCCCTGCCCGATGGTGGTGTTGCCGGTGTAAGTGTTGGTTCCCGAGAGGACGAGGGTGCCGGCGCTGGTCTTTGCCAAATCTCCGCCGCCGTTGATCTGGGCGACGTTTTTCAAGGTGCCTGATCCAAGGGTCAGGGTGATGGAGTTGGCCAGGCTGCCGATGTTGCCTGCGGTCATGTCGAGGGTGCCGCCGTTGAGGATGACGGTGGCGGTGGTGGCAGTGCCGCCGCCTTTGGAGATGTCTCCGCTCACCGTGGTGGTGCCACCGGTTAGAATGAGAGTCGCATTCGTCGTTGCCGAGCCCCCGCCGCTGCTGGTCGCCATCGTGATCGCATCAAACGTCGCGCTGCCGCCGCCAATGTTGAGGGTGGCATTGATCGCGCCAGAGGTTGAAGCGGGTTGAGCGTTGACGGCCATGTCGAGCGTGCCGACTTCAAGCGTTCCGGTATCGAAGTTTAAACTCGCGGTGGCATTGGCGACTGTGCCGGTTGAATTCCGTCTGGCTATGGTCAGCGTGCCAATCCTGGCATCAACGGCGTGACCGGCGAAGTTTGCGGTCGCGGTAAGGTTGTTTGATGTGCCGAACGAGGTGTTGATTAGATTGACCGCTTCAACGGTAGACGTTCCGTCCGCGGCACGGAGCTTCAGGGTGCCGGTGCTTGTTTCAAATGAGAGATCACCGTTGCCACGCCCTCCGCCTGCGTTGGCTCCGACGGAAATCGTATTGGCACGGAGGGTGTTTTCCGTGCTGCCAAGTTTCAGGGCATGCGTGCCCCCTCTTCCCGCCCTGTCGCCCACACCGAGGATGTCCGCGGTGATGCTGCTGGTATTGGCGAGTTTCACGGTGGCGAGCGCACCGGCGGTTGTGGTATTGGTCGCACCCAGGCGGAAAACCCCGGACTCACCCAGGTTGGCGGTGAAATTGCCGAGCCCGCTCATGTCCAGGCTGGTTGTGGTGGTGTTGGCTGTCGGCGTCGTTTGTCCGACTTGAAACTCGGTGCCGCTCACCGTGAGTGTCCCAGTGGTGCCCGTGATTGTTAGGTCTGTCGGATTTGCCGTATCCACGCTTCCGGAGAGGCGGAAGTTTCCATCCACGGCCAGGGTCTGTCCTGCGGCGATCTGGGTGCTGTGCTGGAGGCTGGCGCTCTCATGGCTGTGGGTGAGAGAGGCGATCGAAATGCTCGCGCCCACGGTATTGGTGGTGCCTGAGACCGCTGCGCCTGAGAGATTGAATGTGACGTGATCACCGCTGGCGGCGGCATCATCGCTCCAGTTGTTGACTGTGGACCAGTTGCTGTCGCCACCACCGGCATCCCAGGTGATGGCGGCGGGGACGAACGGTGCCTGGGTCACGTCAACGGCGTTGGCGAGGCTGGTTCTGCTCAGCGCATTGCTGTCGGTGGCGACCGCCGTTAGAATGTGAGGGCCGGCTGCAAGTGTGGTGGTAATCGAGTAGGGTGCGGTCGCATCCGTGCCGAGAAGGGTGGTGCCGGAGTAGAAGCTGACGCTGGTCACCGTGCCATCCGTTGGAAGCGCATCGGCGGTGATCGTGCTCGCCCCGGCCTGGCTGATGACGTCTCCGTCGGAGGGTGACGTGATCGTCACTTCGGGCGGCGTGTGACCGTAGGCGAGGCTGAGTTGTGGGCGGTTGGCAGCGGTGGCGTTTTCCCTGGAGGCGTAGTTGACGATGCCGTTCGAGGTCTCGGTGGTGGCATGGACTTTGAATGAAACAAGTCCGCTCGCGGGGATGGCGCTGGTGACATCCGTACTGCTGGTGGTGTTCACTGCCGGTGTCCAAGTGCTGATCGGATTGCCGGTTTCGGGTTTATGGTTCCAATCGATGTCAGTTTCGATCCAGGTGTTGCTGTCCACTTTTACCACGGCGTGGATGCCGGGCACGGTGGCGGTGAGGGCGTAAAGCTTCATGGTCGCGCCTAGCAGAACACCATTCGCGGGAGGCACATCAAATCGCAGGAAGCTCTCCCGGTTGAAGCCTGTGCCGGCTTTTTTCACGAGGATCTTGTCTTGCGTACCGAAGTTTGAGTCCACCGAGTCCGCCCTGTCATAGACGTAGCTATCGGCCACGGGCGTGAGGTTCACCACGGTGGGGGTGAGCTTGTAAAAGCGGGCTTTGAAGGTCTTTCCAGCGGAGCCCGCCGTGGCGACGGTCATCGTGATCGTGGGCGAGCTTTGCGTGACGGTGACGCCCGCGTCCGCGCTGACGAGGGTGCCGCCATCAAGGGCGATTTGCAGGTCGATGCCGGTGGTGTTGAGCTGGGTGGGATCACTCACGCTCACGTCGATGAAGGGGCCGTCGTCGCGCACGAGCACGCTTGCCTTTTTATTCGAAGTAATCCCGCCATAGCTGTAGGTGGTGTCAGTCCAAAAGTTCGCGGCGGTGATGCCGAGCGTGTTCTCACGCACGGCCTGCACGTTGGCGTTGTTGTTCAGAACGGTGATTTGCGGCGCGGCGGCGTAGTTGCCGGTGCGTTTGGCGCTGCGGCCGGGGAGCAGGACGTATTGATAGGTGGTGCCGGCGGGACTGTTGCCGTGCTCGAAGCCAAGGCGCAGGAAGTTGCGCGTCTCGATGGTGGTGCTGGCATTGACGTCAATTTCCGACGGAGAGGCCGAGCGTGATTCACGCGCCGCGCGAATCGTCGGTGCTGTGGGGAAATAATAACCGATGTCGGAACCGCTGACGTTGCCTTGAAGATGCGCCCAACTTGTTGAGGCCATCGCTTCGGTCCAACCGAAGGCGGTGGATTTCGCCGTGCCGTTCACCGTGAATGCGTTGCTGCCGTTGATCTTGCGGTTCTCCACCGTGGTCTCGATGGGGCGGGCATCCGTGCTGGTGATGCCCGCGCCGAGGCAGACGATCTCGTCATCGAACATGAACCACGATTTTTTTCCCGTGAGAGTGACGCCCACGCCTCTGAACTGCATGCCCGCCGCGCCGAACTTGCCGAGCGTCGCGCCGCCCGCCCAACTGTGTGGCGAGAGCGTGCTCTCCCCTTGGGCTCTCGGGCCGATGGATGCTGCAACATTGGGGAGTTTCGAATGTGTCACATCCGCCGTCACGCCGGGCAGGCGATACGCGTCGATGGTGCAGTTGGTATCGTCGCCGAACTGGTTGAGATCGCCGTTGTAGAGCGTGGTCATGCCGTCGCCAGTGAACCAGCCGCGCAGGTTGTTGCCATTGATGGATTCAAAGTTCGCGATGCGCGTGCTGCACATGCTGAGACCAAAACAGTAACCTTTTCCCAGATGCACCACGCGATCCATTTCCGGGAAAGTATAGTGTTCTATCAACTCACCCCGGCGGACGATGTTGTTATCAGCCATCAGGTTCTTGGTCATGGTCATTGTGGATAGCGGGCGTCCGCTGGCGAAGTCGCGGACTGTATCGCTGAGCGCCCACTCTTTGATCATGCGCTTCATTCGCAGCGATTCGGCCGGGGGGGCGAACTGGGCGATCTGCAACACGGAATCCATGATGGTGTGTCCTGTTCCCTGGGGATCGCCGGCGCGCCCTGCCTCGCGACCCCGCACCAGATCGAGTGCAGCACCGTTGTAGATGATCGGTTCATAGGAGTCGAAGACCCAGGAGAATACGTTGCTCTGCATGGGATCGGTCACGGCCCACGTGGATCCGCTTAGCCAGTTCATCACCGGTGCCATCGAGGCGAGAAGCCCGCTGCCATATGCTGCCGTGTACGGGTGGTTGGTATGCTGGATGAACGAGCCATCTTGATAGAATCCGTCGCCCGTCGTGACATAGACAAAGAGATTGCTGATCGCATCGCGCGCGGCAGTTAGCTTGGCCGCATCTTTTACCACGCAGCCGCGCACGCCCACGATGCGGATCTTCAACATTCGGTTCGAGCCCGTGAAACTTCCCGTCGTTCCTCCCGCTGCCGGAGTTGTGGCCGAGGGTGTGAATTTTTCCACAGCACCCATGAAGTTGCTGATCTGTGTGGGGCTGAGCTGATCGTAGAGCAGCACCGCGATATCGACGAGTTGGATCGGCGCGCCGATTTCGAATTCGTACCAATTGTCGTAGATCGACTTCGTCGCGTTGTAACGGTTCGCGTGCATCCAATCGAGCCCGCCCAGCGTGTCGGCCAGCAGCGTGGCATTCCCTTGCAACGAGCAGCCTGGCGTGGCGTAAGCGAGCGCCATGCTGCGCAGCCGCTGGTAGCTGTAGTTGATGTGGATGGAAACCGTCGTGCTGGCCAGATCGGACCAGAGGAAGGTCCGTGTGGGAGATTTATCCATCGACGACCAGTTCGAGTTCGCCGCGTTCGCGATGGAGTTCAAGCGCGAGATAACCGTCGTGTCCGCGGTGTCGTAGCCGGTGCCGACGATGGTGTCCCGCCACTTGAGACGCAGGTCGTCGTATTCATCCGCCCGGGCGAAAGACACGAGGAGCAGGGTCGCGAGGACGACGAGAAATCGACCAGCAACGACGGGCAGGTTGGTGCGAACTGGGTTTCTCACGGCTCCATACGGCATCCCGGGTCAAAACCTGACCCATTTTTGGCAAAATGCATGGGATTTCCCCTAAGATTTCTTCTTCGTCGCGGGTGGCTTGTAGCTGGTGCCGTTGTCGGCCGGAAGCGAGCGATGCCATGCGACGACTGCTGCGGTGAGTCGGGTGGTCTCGGCGGATTGGGTGGCAGCGAGGTTTTTCTTCTCCGATGGGTCGTCGTCGAGATCGTAGAGTTGGGGCGAAGATCCGTCGTATTTGCAAAGGAGCTTCAACTTGCCGTCGCGCACCGCGAGATCAGGGAGATTCTCATCACCGGAGAACGAGGCTCGGTCGGGCGGTCGCCGGAAAAAGAGCGGTCGGTCCCGCGAGGCCTCCGAGCGACCGAGGAGCGTCTCGTGCATGGAAACACCGTCGAAGACGGTGTCCGCCGGTGCGGAAACGCCGGCGATTCTTAGGAGCGTGGGCGCGAGATCGATGGTGCCGAGGTGCGAGCTGCGGTTGGCGGTGCCGACTTTTTTCGGATCGGTGAAGCCGGGTCCCCAAACGACGAGCGGCGAGCGGATGCCGCCTTCGTAGAGCATGGCCTTGCTGCCGCGGAACGGGCCGGCCGAGCCGGCGCCGACTTCAGGGCCATTGTCGGAGCAAATGAGAATCAGGGTGTTGTCACGGAGTCTGGGATGGGAACGGATGCGTTCGAACAATTTGCCTAACTGATGATCCATCGACTCAAGAACCGAGTGATAGAGGCCGCGCTTGCCGTTGCGCCATTGATCGACCGGCGGCCAGAACGGGCTGTGCACATCATCCGGCCAAAGGTTCACGAAAAAGGGTTTCCCGTCGCGCACGGAAGCGTCGATGAACTTCAATGCGGCATCGGTGAAGCCGGTGGTGATTTGGGAGCGTTGCATCCAGGTGACCGGCTGGCCGAGTCGTTCGGCATCGGCCCAGATGCGTCCGGGCTTGTCATCGCCGGGCTTGAGCGTGAGTGGGAGCAGCTTGGGGCCCATGCCCTCGAAATTGGTGAGCGAGGCGTCGAAACCATAAGCCGTGATCGGCGGCGCATCGTCCACGTCGCGCTGGCCGCCCATGTGCCACTTGCCGAAATGGCCGGTGGCGTAGCCTGCGCTCTGCAGCATGCGGGCGAGCATCGGAGCCTGCGGATCGAGCCACTGCGCCATGCCGCGGGCCGTGTTGACCTCGCGGAATTCAAGATAAGAGGAGATGCGCCAGCGCTGGGGATACTGGCCGGTGGAGAGACCGACGCGCGATGGCGAGCAGATCGGCGAGGCGGTGTAAAACTGCTCGAAACGCAGGCCCTCGGCGGCGAGGCGGTCGATGTTCGGGGTCTTGGCTTCTTTGTTTCCGAAGCAGGAAAAGTCCGCCCACCCCATGTCGTCGATGAGGATCATGACGATGTTGGGCCGGCGCGTGAGGCTGGCCTCGGCTGCCAGAGTGGCGGAGGCCAGGAGGAAAAACACCGCCGCAAGGGCGGGGAACATTTGGAGTGGAGATTTCATCAGTGATCTTTTGGAAACCGGGGAAGCGTCTCATTCAGCGGCGACGCGGATGAAGAGTCTCGGTGCGGAAAAAGGCGCTCCAGTCAGTGTGACGGCCACGGTTTCATTGCTGCCGCTTGGTGTGGCGATCTGGCTCTGAGTGGCGGCGGTGTCCTCCGTCCAGTTCGCTGCAGCGAGCGTGGTGGAGGTGAAAATTTTGTAGGTCAAGCCAGTGGCGGCCCGGCGCTGATAGGCGAAGGTGCCGACGGCCTTGTCGGGCTGGACAAGGATGGGGTTGACCGATGCGCCATTGACCGGGCTGAGGCCGAAGGCGAACTCCTGTTGGTTGGTTAGACCGTCGTTGTCGTTGTCGCCTGCTGGATTGGACACGTCATTTCCGGGCAGGAAAACCTCCGCCCAATGGGTGTAAGGTGTGCCATGTCCGGGAACCGTGATGGTTCCGGGACCGGTGATGGCGGAGCTGGCGATGACCGGAAGAACGCTGGAAGCATTTCCATAGGTCCTTCCGGCGGGCTGCCCGACGCCATCGATGTTTAATGTGGCGACGATAGCGTTCCCTGCGTCCGGCAGGTTCAGGAAGGCGACTCCCGGATTTGCCAATGTGCCGATAGACACGGTGGAGGCACCATTGAAGTTCGGAGTGGAGACGCTCAGAATTCCCATCATGACGGTGGTGTTGCCGGAGTAGGTGTTGCCGGGGTTGGTGAGCACCCAGGTTCCGGTGCCTGTTTTGACGAGGCTTACCGGGGATGTCCCGTCGGAGATGACACCGCTTACGGTGTTGGCGCTCACCGAGGCACCTGAAAGTTCAAGGGTGCGAGAGGTTCCAGTTCCCGAAGCGATGGCTCCAGCAAGGTCGAGCGAACCGCCGTCACTGGTGACCGTGGTGGTGGCGTTGCCCGCGATGATCGTAATGGTGCCGTTGATGGTGTTGTCCCCCACTGTGTTGAGAATCGAGAGGCCGGCGGTGGTCATGCTGATTCCGGAGGGCAAGGTGATGTCACCGGCAGTGCCATCGAGATTGATGTAGGCACCGTTTTGGACGTTCAGGTTTTTCACGCCCAGGCCGAAACTGCCGCTATGGGTGATTTTCACCTCGCCACCGAACAGGTTCATGCCGCCGGTGAAGGTGTTGTTTCCGGAGAGGACCAGATTGCCGCCACTGCTTTTTGAAAGGTCGCCGCCGCCATTGACCTGCGCGACATTTTTCAAAGCTCCGGACGCGAGGGTGAGAAGGACGTTATTGATCCCGCCGCCAATTTTTTTGTTAGACATGTCGAGCGTGCCGCCATCCAGAATGACCTTGGCCGAGGTGGTGCCGGTGCCGCCGATCTTGATGATGTCTTCGGTCACCGTGGTGATGCCGCCGGTGAGGTTAAGCGTGGCATTCGTGGTGGAGCCGGCGGCCGCGGTGCTGGTCGCCATGTTGATCGCCGCGAAGCCGGCGGTTCCGCCACCGATGTTGATGGTGGCGTTGGTCGTACCCGCGTTCGTTCCATTCGCGTTGCGGCCCAACGTGACCGTACCGACTTCCAGCGTGCCGGCATCAAAGCTGAAGCTCGCGGTGGAGCCAGCACTGGTTCCCGTCCGAATCGCCATGTTCAGTGCGCTGATCTTGGCATCGACGCTGTGGCCGGTAAAATCCGCAGTCGCGCTGAGGAGGTTGCCCGTACCGAACGAGGTGTTGACGAGGTTGAAGGTGGTGACAGGTGAAGTCCCGTCCGCAGCCCGTAGAAGCAGTGAACCCGTGCCCGTTTCAAAGGAGAGGTCGCCATTTCCGCGACCGGCGACGGAGCCGATGTTGAAGGTGTTAGTATTAATGACATTCGCGCCGCTACCAAGCTTCATGACGTGCGTGCCTCCTCTTCCTGACCTGTCGCCCAGACCCAGCACATCGGTCGTGATGCTGCTTGCAGTGGCAAGCTTCATGGTCACCAGGGGACCAAAGGTTAGGCTCGTATTAGGGCCGACGCGGAATGTTCCACCACCACCCAGATTTGCGCTCAAGCTACCCAGACCGCTCATGTCGAGCAGGTTGGTAGTGCTGCCGGCTGTCGGTGTCGTTTGGCCGACTTGAAACGTGGATCCCCCCACCGTGAGCGCTCCCGTGCCGCCGGTGAGGGTCACATTCGTGGGAGCCGCCGCAGTGGCGCTTCCGGCGAGGAGGAAACTTCCGGCCACATCCAGCGTCTGGCCTGTGGCGATGCTTGTCGTGTGCTGGGTAGTGGAACTCTCGAAGTTATAGTTGAGGGAGGCGATGGATTGGCTGGAGGCCACGGTGTTGGTGGTGCCGTTTGCGAGGAGTCCGGCGGTATTGAAGGTAACGAAATCGCCAGTGGGTGAAGCGTCGTCGCTCCAATTCAGGAGGGTGGACCAGTTGTTGTCTCCACCACCGGCGTCCCATGTGACGGCAAGTCCGAATGGAGAAGCATCGGCATTGATCGTCACCGTGTCCGAGTCGCTATAGGTGATCGCGGAAACGCCGTCGGTCTGCGAGGCGGAAAACCGGAGGACATAGGTTCCCGCCACCGGGAAGGCCACCGTGGTGGACGCTGCGAACGCGTTGGCGAATATCGCCGAACCGGGGCCGCTGTCTTGCGTCCAACCTGCGGTCATCGGGTAGTTGGAGGGCAAAGGCTGATGGATGGCGGCGTAGAGCTTGTGGCCAGCTCCGGCCGGGGCGGCTTCTTCGGCAAGAACCTCCACCTGAACGGGCTGCCAGGAAGGTGCTCCCGGAGGGGCGCCATTTCCCTGCCAGGTGGACAGTTCGGTGAAGATCGCTCCATTGCGCTGGCTCTGGGACGTGACGTTGAGCATGGCCGCCTTTCCGAGGCGATCCTCGAGCTGCTTGTAGTAAAGGCTGCGCGGGGTGATCGGGGTGTTCAACGATTCCCAGATGCCGAATGGCTCGTTTCCGATAGTCCATGGATTGCCCTGGGTTTTGGTTCCCTTGCAGCCAAGCGCGAAGTTCATCGCGCCTTTGGGAGCATCACAGCGGAGCTGGGTGCCTTCGCAATTCCAGAGGACGACCTGTGCGCCTGACCAACCGTGACCCGAGCCTGAGGACCCGCGGTTCTGGACGGCGATTTCACCTCCCTTGATGTTGTCGAACAGGAGGCCTTCCGCGTACCGCTGGTGCGGCCCGGTGTCGGCCATGGGGCTCACCGCAAGCGAATCCACAAAGGCAGAGGGGCCGAGCGTGCGGGCTGAGGTGACGTAGTCGTGGCGGCCGCCACGGGCATAGTTGCGTTGGAAAAGGGTGGTCGACGACCTGTCGCTGTTGAATGAGTAACCGCGCCCTCCTCCATCCGTTGAAACCTGATCAAGCATCGCGCAATCCTCCACAGTGATGTTTTTTGAATGGACCCAGGCATTCACGCAGCCGAATGCAAAGTATCTCGCCGTCACCTGCCGCGCCCAGCAGTCCTCCGCCTGATAGAATCGAACGGCTTCCCACCCGTGGTTTTCGTCCGTTGGGCTGGTAAAGGTTGATTCGAGGCGAATACGCTCGATGCCCGATTGGCGGACCGCACCACTGAAGGTGTAGCGATAAACCTCGCCACCGCCGTATTGAGTCTCGATGGCTTGAGTGATCGGGGCGTCAAGCGTGATGGTGTTGCCATTGATGGCGGTGATGGTTCTGGGTGCCTCGACGTCGTAGTCCTGCGGAAGCCAGTCAACGGCTTCTGGGTCCGGAGCCCAGAAACTTGCCTTCATTTTAAGCCAATCGATCCAAGCCTGATTGGGGGTCCGGTGGACGATGATGCGGGATCCAACGCTGAGTCCTGCCGTGGAGCCGAGGGTCATCGTGAATGTGCCAGCGGGCACGACGGCATTCGTGATGGGGGTCTCGGTGCCTGCGACCTTCGTCCATCCGGAGGTGCCCCTGAAGTAGAACAACAATGCGTAGGGATCGACGCCGTAAATGCTTGTCGAGGTGAACGTCACTACGGTGCCGGTCGACCCCTGACCTTCCCCACGAATGACGATACCACTGGAACTGATATTGACCCGGTCAGAAACGCGGTATGCTCCCGCCGTGAGGAGCAGGGCGCCCCGGAATCCGGCCGACGAGAGCGGCATCGCGGCGATCTCGTTGATCGCGGTCTGGATCCGGGCACGGTCATCACCACCGAGCGGGTCCGGGGTAAGTGTCTTGACCACGGGAACCCATGGAATCGCAACCCCGCCCCCCATGTAGCCAGCAGTCGAGAAGTCGACTATACGGTTTGCCGCAGTGGTCTGCGACTGGTTGGCGTAGAGGCTGTATTGCAACTTGCCATCGGCCCCCGGAAAGACGAGCGACGAGTTAGGCTGGGCGTGGCTCGGCTGCGAAAGCAGGGCCAAACCCGCGACGACGGTGGCGGAAAACAGCGCGAATGGGTTTTTCATCGGTTGATTCGTGGTCGCCCTTCGGGAAAATTCCTGGTGGGCTCCACCCATTCACGACTTTTCCGGACAAAAGCTGACTGGATTTCTGAAACTCATTTTCCGGCGGCGCAACGGATTGCCCGACTCACGATCCATTGGCCGCGAACCGGACGAGCAGGCGCTGATAGGCCAGACTGCGCTCGTAGGAGGATTCCTGCTCGAGCTTTTCTTCCGCCGCGAGAATGTCGATGGCGCGCACGCGTTCACAAAGCACTTTGAGAAGGGTGCGGACCACGAGTCGCGCGTGGGCTGCGCCAAGGCAGAGATGCGGGCCGAAGCCGAAGGCGACATGCGGGTTGGGCTTGCGGTCGAGGCGGGTTTCCTCCGGACACTTGAAGACATCCGCGTCGTAGTTGGCCGAGGCGAAACACAGGGAAACGAGATCCCCGGGGCGAACGTGCGCGCCATGCAGTTCCATCTCCCGGGTGGCGATCCGGGCCAGATGCGTGACCGGGGAAATCACCCGGAAGAACTCCTCGCCCGCGTTGACAATCCGCCGGGGATCCTGCTTGAGCCACGCGAAATCCGATGGCGTCGCCCCGAGATGCGCGATGACTCCGGAAATCGAGTTGATGACCGTGTCGCGTCCGCCGGCGAACATGATGCTGCAAAACCCCATCATCTCCACCCGAGTTAGAGGACGTCCCCGGAACGTGGCGCGGGTGAGGGCGCTGAAAAACGAGTCGCTGGTTTCGCGGGCTCCTTCATCTAGCAGCCTGTGGATGTAGGTTTCGAGGGCCGCTCCTTTCGAGGTGCCGTCGCCTTCGCGGAAAACGTGCGTTCCCCAGCCGATCCAGATTTCCGCCTCCGCATCGGGCATGTCGAGCAGGATGGCCAAGGCGCGTGATTGGAGGGGAATGGCGAACTCGCGCACGATTTCCAGCGAATCGCAATTCACGGCCCGGTCGACAAGCTCCCCCACCAGCGCCTCCATGCGGGCGATCACCTCGGGCAGCCTGGCCCTCGCGAAGAACGGCTCGGCAATCTTGCGGTAATCGGTCTGTTCGGGAGGGTCCACCTCAAGTGGAAGTTGGCGCACGCTGCGGACATCCTCCTCGGAGGGGATCGGCACGCGCATCGGGGCATCCGAGCTGAGGGACTGCCAGTCCCTGGCGGCGGACCGAAGGTCTGGGTGTCTCAGCACCATCGGCACCTCGTTGCCTTGGAAATTGTTGACCAGCACACCATCGCGCTCGCGGGCTTGCTTGAATGGATCCGGGCGGGTGTGGAACGGGCAGGGCATCAGTTGGAAATGAGGAGTTCTTCCAGGAGTCCACGATCGATCCGGAGAAAAGCTGACGGAGTTTCGTAAAGTCTTCTTCAGCGCCCCAGCAGTTTCAGGGAAATGTCATCGATATAAATCTCACCTCCGGGCGGCGAGTCTCGCGCGACTCCCAGCACAAAGAACGCGTCTCCCCGCATTTCCCCGACTTTGACTTTCAGATCAAACGTGATTTTCACCATTTGATCATTCGCCAAGCCGAGATGGCGGTCGGCTTGCGACCAGCCTTTGGCGCCCGTATTGATCCGATAGATCGCGGCCTTTCTTCCCGGCCGCAGTTCCTCTTGGATGCCTGCGAAGAGAAACACGTCGTTTTGCGCAAAAGCAGTGCCTTCGACCGCGGGACGGATCAGCGTCACCCCGACCCGGATCGTTCGCCCGTCGATGTCGGCGAGTTGCAGCCGTTTCGCGCCCATCGCCGTTTCCGCGTAAATGCGTTGCCGGACCCAGCCCGCTTCGGCACTGCGGTCGATGGTGAGGCTCAGCGCTTGTTTGCTGGTGAGTTTGGATTCCGACTCCGGCAGGTGCCGCCCACCACTGAGGCTCTTGCCCGGATTGACCACCGAGGTCTGACGCTTGTTCGTGCTGGTTTCCCAGCCGACCACGGAATTGCGGATTTCACCTTCTTTGAGTGTTTCCGCTTCGAACGAGGCATTTTCCAATGCGGCGATCGATAGGGTTGGCGATTGTTGCCGCACGGTCTCCTGGCGGCTCAAGTGAACCCACCACGCCGTCGGGACCAGCGCCGCCAGCGCCAGCGCGGCGAGCCACCATCCGATGCGCCGGGCTTTTGCGGGTGCCTCGCCGCGCCCCAGGGAGGGTGCCACGCTCACCCGGTTAGAATGATGGGCGGTCACGGTGGAGACGCCGCCCGCCTGCTCGATGACCAGATTCCGATCCTCGTGGATTTCGATTCGAAGCGGGCGGGACAAGGAATGGAGTTCCGTGTGAAGCCGGATCCGCGCGGCGCAATACCGCCTGGCGCCCGGATCGTCCCGCAAGATCGCCTCGAGGCGCTTTGCTTGAGTTTCGTCGAGCCGCTGGTCCAGATAACGGTCCACCAGCTCGATCAATTCACCGCTCTCCGGCGGTTGTTCTGGGGGAATGATACTCACGTGTGTAATTCCTTGAGACGTTTCACAATGCAGCTCTGCAGGGAAGTCCGGATGCGCTCCAGTCGCTTGTAGAGGGTCTCCATTTTGCAACCCCGCTCCTCGGCGATAGCGGCGACGGTTTTTCCTATCCCGGCCTTTTCGTAGCGGGCGTCCAGCAGTTCACGTTGCATGGGATCGAGCCCGTCCAGACAGAGTTGCAGCGCGTCGAGTCGGCGGCGGCTGGGAACCGGATCCGCGGCGATTTGTTCCTGGGTTTCATTTCCCAGCGCCTCGACGACGTCCGGTGCCAGATAGACGATGCGCTTGCCCAGGCGGTGGCATTTCCGCCGATACGAACGCGCCTCGATGTCCGCGCACCGGAAAGCGTAACGCCGGAAATCCTCCGGGCTCCAGTCCGCGCCGTGTTTTTTCCAGAGGATCACGGCAATTTCCTGCAAACAATCCCCCGCCGCGCTCGGGTCTCCGCCGGTCCTTGTCACTAGAAACGCCGACAACGCCGGCCGAAGCTCGGCGAAATAGTCGGTAAACCGGGTAATCCTCGCATGATCGACTTCGGACAGGCCTGAGGCGAGTGCTTGCTCAAGATGGAGGGTTTTGGAAATCATGAGGGTCCAGACGGGCTCGGCCTGGGAAGGATCACATCGACACACACAGGGTTTGAATCGATCGCAAGCAATGCGACAATCAGGCGGTTTTCAAGGCGAATTTTCGGAACCCCGCGATCTGGGCCGGTCGCGCCAGTGGTGCCGGAATCCGGTTTGTGGGGAACCGCCTTGCTCCGCGTCACCGCCGGAGATCCTGCGCGGGACGTGAAAAACCGTCACGCGGGCGGTGGCCCGGGTGACGGCTTGGAGATTGCTAGACTGCTTTGAACCGTGGCTCAGGACAGTCTGGCGGCTAGCAGCTCGCGCTGGAAGATGAGCTCCTTGGGCAGGTCGTCGTAGAGGTCGATGAAGAGTTCGCCCTGGCTGACGAGCTCGGCCTTCCACTCGGCGCGGTTGAAGGCCATGACCTTGTCGTAGCTTTCCTTGGTGAAGTCTTCGAGTCCCTCGATGTTGAAATCCTCGAACGCGGGGGTCCAGCCGATCTGGGTTTCATAGCCGGCGGCGGCGCCGTTGCAGCGTTTGAAGATCCACTCTAGGACGCGCATGTTCTCGCCGTAGCCGGGCCACAGGAATTTGCCGTCCTCGTCCTTGCGGAACCAGTTCACGTGGAAGAAGCGCGGCAGGTTGGTGAGGTAGCGGCGCATTTCCAGCCAGTGGCCGAAGTAGGCTCCCATGTTATAACCGCAGAACGGCAGCATGGCCATCGGGTCGCGGCGGACTTTTCCGATCGTCCCCGCGGCGGCGGCGGTCATTTCCGAGCCCATGGTGGCTCCGACGTAGACGCCGTGGCTCCAGTTGAATGCTTGATAGACCAGCGGCATGGTCGTCGGGCGGCGGCCGCCGAAGACGATGCCGTCGATGGGCACGCCTTCCGGATTCTGCCACTCGGGATCGATGGTCGGGCACTGCACGGCGGGCGCGGCGAAGCGGGCGTTCGCGTGGGCGGCGGGACGGCCGCAATCCGGCGTCCAGTCCTTGCCCGTCCAGTCGATGAGGTGCGCGGGCTTGGTGGGTGACATGCCTTCCCACCAGACGTCGCCGTCATCGGTTAGCGCGACGTTGGTGAAAATCGTGTTTTCCTTCATCGAGTCCATCGCGATGGGGTTGGTCTCGTAGGCGGTGCCGGGAGCGACGCCGAAGAAGCCGGTTTCCGGGTTGATCGCGTGGAGCTTGCCGTCGGCATGCGGCCACAGCCAGGCGATGTCGTCGCCGACGATGGAGGTCTTCCAACCGGCGTCCTGATAGGACTTGGGCGGGATGAGCATGGCGAGGTTCGTCTTGCCGCAGGCGGACGGGAAGGCGCAGGTGAGATAGGTCTTGGTGCCGTCCGGCGCGTGGATGCCGACGATGAGCATGTGCTCGGCCATCCACTTGTGCTCGTGGGCGATGTTCGACGCGATGCGCAGGGCGAGGCACTTCTTCCCTAGCAGGGCGTTTCCACCATAGCCGGAACCATAGGACATGATCTCGCGGGTCTCGGGGAAATGGACGATGTATTTGTCGTCGTTGCAGGGCCAGACGGTGTCGGCCTGGCCGGGTTCCAGCGGCGCGCCGACCGAGTGGAGGCAGGGGATGAAATAGCCGTGGCCATCGCGTTTTTTCGGAGTCGCGCCGCTGGCTTCATCTTCGAGCCGCTTGAGGACATGGGAGCCCATGTGGCACATGATGCGCATGCTGAGCACGACGTAGGGGCTGTCGGTGATTTCCACGCCGATCTTGGCCAGCGGCGAGTCGAGCGGTCCCATGCAGAACGGGAGCACATACATCACGCGGCCTTTCATGGAGCCTTTGAATTTCTCATTCAGCTTCACGCGCATCTCGGCGGGATCGGCCCAGTGGTTGGTGGGGCCGGCCTGGTCGCGGCGCTTCGAGCAGATGAAAGTCCGCTCTTCCACACGGGCGACGTCGGATGGTGTCGAGCGGGCGAGGAAGGAGTTCGGGCGTTTGGCGGGGTTGAGGCGGGTGAAGGTGCCTCTTTCCACCAGCAGGGTGGAAAGGCGGTCCCATTCGGCTTGTGAGCCGTCGCACCACTCGACGGCATCGGGGGTGCAAAGGGTGATCATCTCATCGACCCATTTCTTGAGAGCGAGGTGCGTTGTTTCAATTGAGTTGCTCATAGCACACACAATCAAGCGGGCGCGTCTCGATTTGGCAATCCGATGCGTTGATAGGGGGTGAATATCTCAAAAAACGCGCAGAATTGTCATACCGCCACCCACTCGCGGCAGCGCGTGGAGAGGAGGATGCACTCCACTTTTGCTCCCGGATACGCCAGCTCCATCACCTCACGGTAAGCGTTCATTTGGCCGGAGTATCTCTCGGCCAGGCCGCCGACTTCATCCAACGCGTCAGTCTTGAAATCAATGACTTCCACGCGTGTTACGACGCCCGCCGTATCGCGATGGAGGTGGAGCCGGTCCATCACACCGCTGAGCCATTTGCCGTCAAGGATGGCGTCCACCGGTTGCTCGTTAAAAAGCTCGACGGATCGCCCGCCCCGCTCGAAGAGCTGGCGGAGTTTCGGTGATTTCAATAAATTGGCGACCAAGGCTCCGGCGTCTCCACTTGGCAAAACTGGGGGAATTTCATCCACCCAGCCAACCTGTTCGAAAGCCGCGTGCACCTCGCTGCCGAATTCCATCCCGCTGGCGGAGTGGGCCACGGCCCCTCCTTGTTTTTTCTTCAATCCGCTAGGCGTCGCCCGCTCGCGGCGAGCCACCCCGGCGGCGAGTGACGGGAGAGCGGTGACTTCCTTCGGGCGACTCGAGCGGGGAAGCGTTTCCACCCAGTCCGGCGATCCGGATTGATAGACGACGCCCGGCTGGCCGTCCGAGGAAATGGACGTGGCCAGCCAGTTCGCCAGCGAGGGCTTGTCCGCATCCTGCGAACCGGCGGGTGGTTCGAGTAGGACGTATAGACCACGCTTGGAGCGGGTTAGAGCGACGTAAAGCATGCAGAACGCCTCGTAGCGTTGGCTCGCCGCCCATGCGGCTTCCGCGTCGCGCATTTCCGGAATCAAGTCGCGCGCCCACTTCGGCGGGGTCTGGGTGATCCAATCTTCGCTTTCCGCCACGTCGAAATATTGTGCGGACGGGATGCTGTCATTCGGCACATCCGGCAGGATCACCACATCGAAGCCGAGGCCCTTCGACTTGTGAATCGTCATCACCTGCACCGCCGCGATGCCGGGGCTTTGCGAAACCTCCAGCCGCTCGATCCACTCCGCCGCCTGCTGCGGCGTCGCGCCGCCCTGCGCGTCCAGACCTGCCAGAGCCATGATCACGTCCCCGGCCCGGCGGCGGCCGAAATCCGACCACTCCGCCCAACAGCCATCGACGACCTGCTCCGCCATGCCCGCGAAACCGGCCTGCGAGGCGAGTCCTAGCAGCCCCTCCCACACCTGCTGCCAATGCTCGCCGAAGCGCGCCCGCAGGACGGCGGCGAGCGGCGACATTTCCACCACTTCCCAGGCGAAGGCGTCCGCCGGATTCGCCAGCCATTTGAGCAAATGCCCCAGCGCGATGCCCACCGGATTGTCCTTCGACGGTTCGCGCCGGCCTTCCTCGATCACGTCGAAGCCCGCCGCGCGAAGCTGGTCCGCGACTTTCCGCACCTGCGCGTTGCTGCGGACCAACACACCGCAGGTCATCGGCCGCTCGCCGACGCCGAGCTCGCCCAGCAGGCTTTCGAGCCGGTCCAGCCGCTCGTCCCATTTGCCCTCCACCACTTCCACCCTCGCTTCGCCGCGTTTTTCCGAAACCGCCAGCGGATCGGCGGAAAAATGCTCCTGCCATTTCCACGCCGCCTCGGCCTCGCCAAAGAACTCCCGCAGCGTCGCCGTGTCCCCGCAGACTTGGTTCACCAGCGCGAGCACCTCCGGACACGAGCGCCAGGACTCCGCCATCTCCTCGATGTTCAGCCCGCCGCGGTAGCGGGAAATCACTTCGTCGAACAAGCCCACCTCGCCGCCGCGCCAGGCGTAAATCGCCTGTTTCCGGTCGCCGACGATGAACATCGAACCCTCGCCATCGCCCGCCGCCTCGTCGATCAACGGCAGCAGTCCCATCCAATCCGACCGACTGGTATCTTGAAACTCATCGAGCAGCCAGTGGTCGTAGCGGGCGTCGAGCCGGAAATCCACGGCCTCGCGCCGGAGTCGCGCGTCCTCGCCCTTGACCCACTCGCCCATCAGGATCTTCACGTCGTCGAAGCCGAGCAGGCCGCGGCGGCGGAGTTGTTTTTCACACCGCGCGTCATAGACCGCGACCACGTCGCGCACCGCGCGGGTCCGCAGCAGCGCCGCCGCCATCTCGCAGCGGGCGGCGAGATTCACCATCTCCCGCAGCGCCTCGCCGGCCGGTCCGCCGATGAAGAACTCCTTGTAATATTTCAGCATCACCGGTCCGTCGGTGGTGGCCGCGGCTAGCAGTACGTTTTCCAACAGGCTGGTCGCGCCGCCAAGGCTGCCGCTGCCGATGGTGTGGTTGAGCAAGGTATCGAGCACTTTTTCCAAAGCTTCCCGCTGGCCCTTCCGGGTGTAATCGACGCCGTCGAGCCCGCGCCGGATTCTGGCGGATAGATCGTGTTTCTGCGGCTCCCAATCCTCCAGCCGCACGCCGGCGAGCGACGCGGGGCCCCATTCCAGATCATGCGCGGCGCGATAACGGCTCTGCCAGCTTTTCACGAACCCGCGCAGCCCGTCCATCACCGCCTGTTCTTCCTTGCCAATGGTCGCCCGGCGGAAGGCGTGCAGGAAATCCTCGCCCGCCTGGTCCTCCAGCGTTTCTCCCAGAATGGTGGCGAGGATCTCCTCCGCCGCCGCCACCGCGCGGGGGCCTTCGAGCAGGTCGAATTTCCCGCCGGTCAGGCCGAGCTCGTATTGGAAACCGCGCACCACCTTGGCGAAAAAGCTGTCCATCGTTCCCAGCGTGAAGCGCGGCAGCGCGCGCACCACGCGTTCCAGCGACTCGCCGAAATCCGCCTGCGGCAGCGCCAGATCCCGCCGCAGCCCGGCGGCGGGTTTCTCCCCGCTCGCGGCGGTGGCGAGCTTCATCAGCACCGAATCCGCGAACTCGCCGGCGGCCTTGCGCGTGAACGTGAGCGCCACGATTTTCTCCGGAGCCACGCCGCTCGCCACCAGGCCGATCACCCGGTTCGCGAGCTGGAAGGTCTTCCCGGAGCCGGCGGACGCGAGAATGAGCAGATTCGGGGCGAGGATGTTCATCGTTGGGACGAGCCTGCCCGGATCCCGCGAAATGGGAAACCTAGAAGTTCATGCCGACCTCAATTGGACCGCACATTTATCTCACCGCCTCACGGCTGTCGCTTGTCGAAATAATCCGCCAGGGAATAGACCTGCCGGTTGAGTTCGTGCATCGCCGTCATCAACGGTGCGTAGGGTGTGAGGGCGAGATTCACGATACCCTTGTTGGAATCGATGTTGGAGGGGTCCGCGCCCTTGGCGTTCGGGTCGTTGTCGCGGTATTTGAACCAGTGCCAGCCGACGCAGCCGCCGGACTCCAACAGGCCGAGGGTGAAATTCTGGTAGAAGCGGCCGCGGTCCTCCTGGGTCTTGACGACGAAGCCGGCTCCCGTGGTGTTGGCGAAGCCGGAGTCCATACCCTTGGCATACCACTCGGTGATGATGAACGGCTTCCCCGACCATTCGACCCAGTTTTTCACCTGCTCGGGATTGGGTGACCACTGATGATAGTAGTTGGCGGCGATCACGTCGAGATGGCGGCCCGCGGCTTCGAAGAGAGGTTTCGATTGCAACGCCTGAAAGTCGAAACGCGGGCCGAGGCAGAGGTGGTTCGGATCGTATTTACGGATGGCGGCCGAGGTGATTTGTAAATATCGCTCGGCGATGAAGCCGAGGAACTCCTGGCGCTTGGTGTCGTTGAGCGTCTTGTCCTCCGGATGGATCTTGCGACGGTCGGTCAACCACTGGTCCACCGCGACGCGGCCGGGATCGGTCTTGGGGAGCTTCATGAAGTTGTCGAGCGACTTGTGATAAAACGGCAGCTCGTTGTCGGAGAAATGACCTAATAACCATGGGTCGTCCTTGGAGGATGACAGCTTTTTGGCGTATTCGTCGCAAAAGGTGACGAACTGCGGGTCAAACACAAAAATGCAGTCGCCCGGATATCCCATGTGACCGGATTTCTGATACATGCCGCCGCGCTTGTGGCCGTAAGAGCTCATGAAGTTCCAGATCTTGGTGTAAACCACGGGACGCTTGCTGGCACGGATGCCGTCGTTCTCCGACCAGGCACCGGTGCCGTTGAAGCCGTTGGAATGAAGCAGATCGGCTGTCACCTCGCTCCAATTTTCGGGGGTGCTCTTCCCACCAGGCGGTGCGACGGCGACCACGCCGACATGGATGAACGGATGGCCCTCGGGATCGATCAGCCACCAGCGTTTGCCGGTTTTCTGGGCATGGAAAAAGCCGGTCGCCTTCTGCTGCTCGCTTTTGAGGCCACCGTAAGTGGAGAGTGCGCCATCGCTGGTGGGCTTGTAGTCCGAGAGAGTGCTGACGAGGCGGGTGGGATAATCCGACCACTTGCTGCTGGGTTTGACCTTGGCGGCTTGAGTCATCAATGGCGGCGACGCCTCCTGCCCGAAGCTGAGTCCTCCGGCAAGTAACAGAATAAAGGGGAAAAATCTCATAATAATGTTAGTTTTTCGATACGGCGGCGGTGGCGGTAATGGCCTCATTGAGCTCGGCCAGCATTTTCGGAACCTCGACGAAGGAGTCATAGCCCTTGCGCCCCGAGGACAGTGTCTCGATGGGCAGGTAACCGCGGTAACCGGACTGGCGGACGATGGTGATAAGCTTCTTCATGTCCGTGCGGGGCGAGTTGCCGGGGGTGGCGATCAGTTCCTTGATCTGCCAGTTCACCGCGTAGGGTGCCATCAGGGCGATGTCGACGTAAGGATCGGGAGTGTTGTATTTGCCAGTGTCCACCATCGCGGCGCACCACGGATGGTCGACACGCTTGAGCAGGCTGAGATGCTCGGGACCGGTGCTGATGAAGTCGCCGTGGTTCTGCACCGCGACGATGACCCCGAATTTTTCGCCGTGCTCGGCGCACTCGCGCAACGAGTCGGCGAGGTAGGTTTCGACAGCCTCGCGGCCGGCGTTCGCGGAGGCTTCCTGCCAGTTTTTGAACGGGCCCTGCGAGTCGGCGAAGGCGCGCACCGTGGGAGCGCCGAGCTTCGCTGCCACCTCGATCCAGGTTTTGATCCGTTTCACGCCTTCGCCTCTCACGGATTTGTCGGCTGCGGTGAAATCATTGCGCACGCCGGTGCCGCTGATCGCAAGACCGAGATCGAACGCGTGGCGCTTGAGGGCGATGAGGTATTTGTCCTCCGGTGCGTTCGGATAGCCGGGAAAGAAATAGCCGGTGAGATCGACCGCGTCGAAACCGCACTTGGCGCAGAAGTCGCAGACGCCGAATAAATCGATGCCCTTGCTCTTGTCCTTCATGTTGGCGTTGAGCAATTCGAGGAACGAATAGGCGTTGAGCGAGGTCTTGAGGTGGGATCCGCCGGTGCGCTTGATAGGTTCAAATGCGGCGGACGCGCTGGCGAACGGAAATCCCGCGGCAAGTGGCAGCAGGGCGGCGGATTTCAAAAAGCCGCGGCGTGTCGGGAGTGGGTGCATGGAAGTGTGGGGTGGGGATTATTTCAGGATGTGGCGATAGCTAACAAAGGCGATCTTCTTGCTATCAGGAGACCATGAGGGAACGTTGATGGTGCCCTGGCCGCCGAAGAGCGTGGCAATGACTTTCGGCTTTCCGCCCGCCATGGGCATGAGCCGGATGACGACGTTCTGGTCATACGGGTGGCCTTTCACGCTTTTGTCGAAGGATACGAAAGCAATCCATTTTCCGTCGGGCGAGGGATGGGGGAACCAGTCGGCGTATGGTTCGTCGAAGGTGATTTGTTCCTGCGAGCCGCCGTCCGGATTCATCCGCCAGATTTTGGCCGCGCCGTCGCGTTCCGAGTGGAAGTAGATCTTGCTGCCGTCGGGCGTGTATTCGCAGCCGTCGTCGAGGCCCTCCGCTTCGGTGAGCCGAGTCTCGGTGCCTCCTGCGGCGGGGATGGCATAGACGTCGAAGTTGTCATTCCGCTTCGCGCAGTAGATGAGTGTCTTGTCGTCGGGCGACCATCCGTGCCAGTAGGACGGGCCGGTCGGGGTGATCTGACGCGGCTCGCCGCCGGTGGCGGGAACCACGTAAATCTTTGATCCACCGGCACCCGATCCGGAGCTGAGAGCCAACCATTTTCCGTCGTTCGAAAGCCCGTGATCGTTGTTGTTCTTGATGACGGCTCCGGTGTTGAGTTGTGTGAGCTGTCCGCCTTCCATCGGAAGCGTCCAGATGAGTCCCTGGCGGTTGAGATAGAACAGCTTGTCGTCGCTTGACCAGTTAGGCGCTTCGAAGAGCGTTTCGTCTCGATAGACGACCTTGCGCTCGCCGGTCGCGACATCGATTACCTCCAAGCTGGTTTCCCGGACACGTTTTTCACCTTCCTTGGCAATCCTGTTGGAAAGGATCACATTGGAAATGAGAGCGGTTTCCAGGTTCGCGGAGTTATGGGCGCTGACCGCGAGTCCGACGAACACCGGATCCGGCATGGTCACCGAGACCGCGCCGACGGGTTGGAACGGCCCGCCGGCCTTAGACGCGGATATCGTAAAGACATTGCCATCGCGCTCCAGCTTCACCGTCGCAGGAGCTTGAATCGGTGTTCTGGCAGCAAGCGTGGTGGCACCTTTGGTCATGCGGTATTGCAATTCGATCAGACCATCGCCGTGCACGGCCACATCGACGTAGGGTGAGTCCGCATCCAGGGTTTGACGAACCATGGCACAGGCCTTGCGGTGCGGTTCCTTGCCCTCGGCCTCCCAGCCGACGTCCATGCTAAAGACGAGGTCGCCGGAGATTTTCTTGTGAAGAAACTGGAACGCGTCCTCGGCAAACCAGATGTTTTTTCCGCTGCCGGTAATGCGATACTGACCCTTGTCGGCGAGATATTCCGAGGTGCCCTTCAAGTCGATTTTGCCGACATCGGTTGCTTCGTCAAAGATTCCAATGGGCGCGGCGCTCAGGCCGGTGGCAAGGGTGAACAGGAGTGTTGGAATTTTCATGGGGTATTGGTTGAAGGCAACGCGGTTTTTAATTCGGTGATGGCGGGTCCGTTGCGTTCGGTGCCTAACGGGCGGAAGACGAGCGTCGCGAGGTTGATGTTTCCACCTTCGACATTCATGATCTTGATGACGCTGAGGCCTTTGGGCAGCTTGAGCGTGACGGCGTCGGGCGCGATGTTCCAGTGATGCCACTGGCGCCAGGCAATCGGATCGGCGGCGTCAAAAGTGGAGGTGATGTTGCAAGGAACCGCGACGGGATTTGCATCAACCGTGAATGAAAGGCGCGCGTCGTTGTGGGCGGTGTAGAGGAGGTCCGCCACATAAGTGCCGGCTTCGGCGGTCTCGACGGTGATATTGAACCACTCGCCCCCTTGATTCCAACCGACGTAGAGCAGGTTCAGCGGGGGGACGACTTTGTTCGAAGCCGAGTCGATGTCGGGCACCTGTTTGGTGTAGGAAACATCCAGCCCTTCGTCTTTGCGGAACTCATGAAGGTAGGTTCCGTCGGGAGGGTTGAGCTTACCGCTGCCTTGATTGGCCGCGTCGTTGTCGTGATAGGCGACGCCCTCGCCACCTTGGTCATAATAGGCGCAAAACACGGCTCCAGGAATCTTCTGCGGTGCGGCAGGATGCACGGCGTCGCCGAACGGCTGGCCACCGAAGGCCAGAGAGGAGAACCAACCAATTGGCAAAAGCTTTTTCATGGCTTGCTGGCGCTGAATATTTTCGGCCGGACGGAACGCACAACGGTGGCGGAGTTGTTGGAGTCGAGGGTCTCTTCTATCGAGCCTGTTGCATCCGCTTCGGCCCGGACCGAGTAAGTCCCTGGAGCCGCGGTCCATGGGTTGCCAACGGTGCCGCAGACCAAGGTCATGCCGCCCGCGGGGATCGCTTGGCGGAGTTCCGGCGACGAACTGATAGGTTGGCCGTTGACTCGGAAGGAAACGACGGGAGGCTTGTCGGTTGACGTTGGGCTGGTGCCGCGGTTGAGGAGCGTGGCGACGAAATGGACCTTTTGGCCTTCGATGGGGAACGCCGGAATCGTGCGGATGTTGGTGACCATCAGGTCCGGGAGCGGGGAGGTCGGCTCCAAAGTGAATTTTGCGGCCAGCGGTAATTTATCAGAGGCTCCGCCGACGTGGGCGGTGTAGGAGCCGGTCGGAACCTGATAGCTGCCGGATGTCGGATCGAAGATGTAAAACTCGTCCGCGCTGAGCGTGAAGGTTACTTGACGGGTTTGGCCGGGATCGATGGATACCTTGGAAAACCCGCGGAGTTGTTTCACGGGCATGGCGACGGCGGGTGATGTTTCACCGGTGGATAGATAAAGTTGTGCGACTTCCTCGCCGGCGCGTTTGCCGGTATTGGTGACGTCCACTTGCACGGTGACTTCTTTTCCGGCGCTGGTCTTGTCAGGGCTGACGCGCAGGTTTTTGTATTCGAAGGTGGTGTAGCTCAAGCCGCTGCCGAAGGCGAATTCCGGTTGTGATTTCTGTTGATCGTACCAGCGGTAGCCGACTCCGGTGGTGACGACATTCATGAAATCATTGTCGCGCGCAGGAAGTTGGTCGTCGTTTTTCGGGATGCTGACGGGCAGCTTGCCGGAGGGATTTTCATTGCCCATCAGAATGTCGGCGATGGCGCGTCCGCCCTCTTGGCCGGGGTAGGTGACGTAGAGCAAGCCCTTGACGTTTTCGATCACCTTGCTGACCGCACATTGGCCGCCGGTGATGACGACCAGAACCATGTTGGGGTTGGCGGCGGTGAGCACGTTGATTAGGTCGTTCTGCACGCCGGGGAGATCGACGCTGCCGGTGAGACGGTCGCCTTTGATGAAGTGCTCCTCGCCCTCGACGGTGTTGTCGAGACCACCGACGAAGATCACCACGTCGGATTTTTTGGCGAGGCGGGTGGCTTCTTCGAACTGGCTGCGGTCCTTGCTGTTGATGTCGCAGCCCTTGGCATAACTCAGGCGCTCGGAGCCGAGCAATGCCTCCAGGCCTTGACGGGGCGTGATGATGTAGGACGGGATGACGGCGGAGCTGCTATGGCCGTCGAGCGGAAGCGTGTCCGCGTTGGGTCCGATGATGGCGACGGATTTCACCTTCGAGTCGAGCGGCAGGATGGAGTCCTGGTTTTTCAGCAGCACCATGCTTTTCAATCCGCTTTCATAGACGAGCGCGCGGTGATCGGGGGAATCGCGGGTCTGCTCTTCGACGATCTTCGGCTGACCGTCGATCATGCCGGATAGAAGTTTGGTGCGAAGGATGTTTCCTGCGGCGGTGTTGAGCTGCTGCGGCGTGATCTTGCCCTCCTTCACCATGCCGGGCAGATCCTTGGTGTAGAGTTCGGCTCCCTCGCAGAAATCCAGCTCGGCGGCCATCGCCTTTTCCGTGCTCCAGAAGCCGTCCCAGTCGGACATGGTGTAGCCTTGGAACCCCCAGAGGTCGCGCAGTACGGTGCGGATGAGAAACTTGTTTTCGGCGCACTTGTCGCCGTTCACCAGATTGTAAGCGCACATCACGGATGCAGCACCGCCGTCCTGGACGGCCCGCCGCCAGTGGGCACCCCAGAATTCGACAAGGCTGCGGGGATCGATCAGATAGTTGTTGTCGCGGCGGCCGGCCTCGTAGGTGTTGAGGTTGTAATGTTTGATGGTGGCTAAGACGGCGGTTTCATTCATGCCGTGGAGAAATCCCTCGACGATGCGGCCGCCGAGGAACGGATCCTCGCCGATGGTTTCGGGCGCGCGGCCGTTGCGCGGGTCGTGCAGGAGATCGAGCACCGGACCGGCGATGCGGTGGC
>JBEDKU010000224.1:0-5602 GCA_041172045.1 Verrucomicrobiota bacterium
GGCACGCTCCAGATCGCCCAGGCGCTTTACGAAAAGCACAAGATGATCACCTACCCGCGGACCGATTCGCGGTATCTGCCGGAGGACTACACCGCCAACGTCCGCGAGACGATGGCGGACGTCGGCAACAGCGATCTCGACGTCGCAAAATACGCCAAGGCCGTGCTCTCCGGCAGCGATGAAAAAGGCCCGCGCCTGCACAAGTCGCGCCGCGTTTTCGACAGCAAGAAGGTTTCGGATCACTTTGCCATCATCCCGACCGGCAAGTTTTCCAAGCTCAGCGAAGCCGAGCAGAAGCTTTACGACATGATCGTGAAGCGCTTCATCGCCGTCTTCTATCCGTCCGCCGAGTTCGAGCAGACGACTCGCCTCACCCGCATCGAGCAGGATTGTTTCAAGACCGAAGGCCGCATCCTGGTGAAACCCGGCTGGCTCGAAGTTTACGGCCGCCGCCCCGGTGTCGCCGCCGGCAAAGACGAGCTCTGCCCGGTCAGCGCCGGTGAAACCGCCCACGCCGACCCGGTGGAAGTCCACGCCGAGGAAACCAAACCACCCGCCCGGATGACCGAGTCCACGCTGCTTTCGGCGATGGAAGGTGCCGGCAAACTCATCGACGACGAAGCCCTCCGCGAAGCCATGGCCGAGCGCGGTCTCGGCACCCCCGCCACTCGCGCGGCCACGATCGAAGGCCTGATCTCCCAGAAATACCTCGCCCGCGAAGGCCGCGAACTTTTCGTCTCCGGCAGCGGCATGCGCCTCATCGACCTCGTTCGCGAGATGGACATCGAGGGCCTCTACTCGCCGAAACTCACTGGCGACTGGGAGTTCAAACTTCGCCAGATGGAGCAGGGAAATCTCAAGCGCGGCGATTTCATGAAGGAGATCATCTCCTACACGAACGAAATCTGCACCAAGGCCCGCCAAGCGGCCGACCTCGCAAAAAGCGAGGTCTTCCCCGACCTGAAGGTCACCTGCCCGCTGTGCGGCGCGCCATCACTCAAGCAGACCGAGGCCACCTATGAGTGCCGCGATCCGGAGTGCAAATTCAAGGCGAAGAAACACATCGCCGGCCGCCTGCTCACCGAGGAGGAAGCCATTCAGCTCTTTACCACCAAACACGTCGGCCCGCTCACCGGCTTCCGCTCGAAGTTCAACAAGCCCTTCGATGCCGCGCTTGAGTTAGACGCGAAATTCAAAATCAACTTCGTCTTCGAAAACGACGACCGCGACGGCCCGCCCGAACTCACCGAAGAGCATTTCATCGGCGAGGCGAAAACCGAGGACGGCAAGTCCTACAAGGTTTACGCCACCGACAAGGCCTATCACGTCCCGGAAATCGTCACCAAAAAGGACCCGCACGGCATCCGCATCGGCAAGTCCATCCTCCAGTGCGAAATCCCGCAGGACCAGATGCTCAAGCTCATTTCCACTGGTAAAACCGACGTGCTCAAAGGCTTCGTCTCCAACCGCACCAAGCGCAAATTCGACGCCCACCTCACCTTCGAGCCCAAGGACGGCAAGATCGGCTTCGACTTCCCGCCGCGCCCGGTGAAAAAGGTCGCCGCGAAGAAGGCGGCGAAGACCAAGGAAGCGTGAGGCACTTGATCAGGGGATCGAACGTCTCGTCCGTTCTCCGGGAAATGGCTGGAATTTCGCTCGTCAGCCTCTCCGTCACTGCGGAAGATTGAAATTGCGACTCTGCCCTAGAAGAGTATGGTGCCACGTGTGCCACGGAAAATCCGCGACCTCCTCAAAGACCTTCGCAAAGCGGGATTCACGCTCGCCCCCGGCGGCAAGGGAAGTCACCGGAAATTCCAACACCCCGCAGTCAAAATCCCGGCGATCATTCCGGGACGCGACGGCGACGACGCCAAGGCTTATCTGGAACGCCACATCGCCGAAAAAATCAACGAGTCCAAGTCATGAAAAAACTCTCCGCCAAAGAAGCCACCCGCCTGGCCCGCAACTATCCCCTCAACGTGCGCTGGAGCGATGAAGATCAGGTTTTCATCGGCTCCATCCCCGGTCTTGTGGGCGAGTGCTGCCATGCCGATACCCCGGAGGAAGTCATCCCCCAACTCAAGGATATCGCCGAAGATCTTGTGGGTTTCCTCATGGAGAAGGAACGATCATTACCCGCACCTCCGGTCCATTCCAATAATCCTGATCCCGTTGCCATCCGCAGCGCCATGGGCCTCAGCCAAACCAAGTTCGCCCAGCTCATCGGTGTCAGCGTCCGCACCCTTCACAAATGGGAGCAAAACATCAGCGTCCCAAGCGGAGCCGCCAAGACTCTCCTGAAAATAGCCGCCTCTCATCCCAACTCCGTCCGCGAAGCGCTTCGGTCCGCGTGACACCCCCTCAGGCAAACCAGTCCTTCATCACTTTCGCGGGTTCCACGCCGGTGAGCCGCTGGTCGAGGCCCTGGAACTTGAAACTGAGCCGCTCGTGCTCCAGGCCGAGGGCGTGGAGCATGGTGGCGTGAAGATCGCGGATGTGGACGGGGTCCTTGACGATGTTGTAGGACATCTCGTCGGTTTCCCCATAGACTTGGCCGCCCTTGATGCCGCCGCCGGCCATCCAGATGGTGAAGCAGCGCGGGTGGTGGTCGCGGCCGTAGTCGGTCTCGGTGAGCTTGCCCTGCGAGTAAATCGTACGGCCGAATTCGCCGCCCCAGACGACGAGCGTATCCTCCAGCATGCCGCGCTGTTTGAGATCCTGGATCAGGCCGTAACAACCCTGGTCCACGTCCTTGCACTGCGAGGCGAGATCGCGCGGGAGGTCGCCGTGCTGGTCCCAGCCACGGTGGAAAATCTGCACGAAGCGCACGCCGCGCTCGGCGAGACGGCGGGCCATGATCGCCGAGTTCGCGAAAGTGCCGCGCTTTTTGGCGTCATCGCCATAGAGTTGATAGGTGGCTTCCGGCTCGCCGGATAGATCGGTGAGTTCCGGTACCGACGCCTGCATGCGAAAGGCCATTTCATACTGCTGGATGCGGTTCTCGATTTCCGGATCCTGGATCGCGGCGAACGAGCGGCGGTTAAGCTCGTTGAGCCCGTCGAGCATGTTGCGGCGGGTTTCCCGCGAGATTCCCGCGCTGTCCTTGAGGAACAACACGGGATCGCCGAGCGAGCGCAGCGCGACGCCGGCGTGCTTGCCCGCCAGGTAACCGGAGCCCCATAGCCGCGAGGAAATGGCCTGCACGTTGGCAAACGGCGAGGTGTGCGTGGCGTGCAGCACGACGAAGGACGGCAGCTCCTGGTTCATCGAGCCGAGCCCGTACGACAGCCACGAGCCGAGCGAGGCCTTGCCCGACTGCATCGAGCCGGTGCAGATCAACTGGTTCGCGGGCTCGTGGTTGATCGCGTCGGTGTGCATCGACTTGATGATGCAAAGGTCGTCCACCATTTTCGCGGTCCACGGCAGCAGTTCACTCACCCAGGCACCGGACTGGCCGTGCTGTTGGAATTTGAAAATCGAAGGCGCTAACGGAAAGGTCGGCTGGCCGGAAGTCATGCCGGTGAGTCGCTGGCCCTGCTCTTTCAACCAGCCGTTGAGGTCTTCCTTGAAACGCTTTTTCAGGTCCGGCTTGTAGTCGAAAAGATCGAGCTGCGACGGCGCACCGATGAGTGAGATGTAGATCACCCGCTTCGCCTTCGGGGCGATCTGCGGCAGCATGCCGTTGATGCCTGCCAGACTTTCCGCGGCGGAGATTCCGGGCTGGCCGAGCAGACTGGCGAGCGCGGCCATGCCGAGACCGGTCCCGGATTTGCGGAAAAACTGGCGGCGGCTGTAGGCGGTGTTGTGGGATTCCAGTGGGGTCATCACAGTTCAGCGGGTGATGGTTTCATCGAGATTGAGCACCTGGCTGGCGAGCAGCGTCCAGGCGGCGAGTTCCGGCACGTCGGCATCCTTGCGGGGCGGCGTTTCTCCGGTGGTGATCAGTTTCATGGCATCATCGGGCTGCTTGCGGTAAGTCGCCAACCCGAAATCCAGCGACTTGCGGGCGATTTGCCGCTCGTCCGCATCGAAGGTCCGGCCGCCGAGACGCAGGGTGATGAAGTCCAGCCGGGCGTCGAAATCCGCCCCGGCCTGGAGCGCGTGGGACGCCAGTTCACGCGACGCCTCGACGAACTGCGGGTCGTTGAGCAGCGCAAGCGCCTGCAACGGCGTGGTCGTGAGAGCGCGGCGGACGCAGAACGACTCGCGGGTCGGCGCGTTGAAAATCTCCATCGTCGGCGGCGCGGCGGTGCGCTTCCACATGGTGTAGAGCGAGCGCCGGTAAAGCCCCTCGCCGCTGTCCTGGCGATAGGTCTTGGTGTTCGACTGCGGCATGGCGACGGCCTCCCAGATGCCCTCCGGCTGATAGGGCCGCACCGACGGACCGCCGACCTTGGGCGAAAGCAGCCCGGCGGAGGCCAGCGCGAGATCGCGGATCTGCTCGGCGTCGAGCCGGTGGCGCGGGCCGCGGCCTAGCAGGTGATTGGACGGATCCTTCTCCAACTTCTCCGGCGTCACCACGCCGGACTGGCGGTAGGCGGCGGAGGTGACCATCAGCCGGATCATGTGCCGGTAGTCCCACTTGGAATCGACGAACTCGGCGGCGAGCCAGTCGAGCAGCTTCGGATGGCTCGGGCGCGCGCCCATGATGCCGAAGTCGGAGTTCGTCTCGACGATGCCGGTGCCAAACAGATAGGACCAGGTGCGGTTCATCGTCACCCGGGCCGGCAGCGGGTTGGCGGGATCATTGAGCCAGCGGGCGAGGCCGAGTCGGTTCTTCGGCGCGTCGGCCGCCATCGGCGGAAGCACGGCGGGAGTGGCGGGACCGACCTTTTCGCCCTTGTCGGCGTAACCGCCGCGGATGAGGACGTGGGCGAAGGGCTCCTCCTTTTTCTCCTCCATCACCAGCGTGACGGAACCGCGCGCGCGGAGGGTGCCTTGCTCGGATTTCAATCCATCCAGCACGGTCCGCAGCTCGCGGGACGGCGGGTCGATATTGGCGAGAAAGTATTTGAAGACCGACTCGGCCTGTTCCTTCGTTCGCTTTTCCGCCGGCAATGAAACGATGTGCTGGAGTTCGCTGTTCGTCGCCAGCTTTTCGATTTCAGCGGGGGAAAGCATGCGTCGATAGAAACGAAAATCCTGGAGGGCGACCTTGCCGTTGAGTTTCGACTCGCCGCCGTGGCGCGATCCCAGCCTCAAGGGCACGGAAGTCTCGATGTTTCCACCGACGGTGTTCGGATAGGTTTTCGATCCGGCTTTTTTCCCGTCGATGAAGATCGCGCTGGCCTGGTGGCCGGAGATGGAACCGTCGAAGGTGACCATGACGTGCTGCCACTTGCCGGAGGTCAGCGCCGCGCCGGCGAGGACCTTGTTGGCCGCCTTGTCCCAGGAATCGATGACGTGGTAGGCGGGTCTGCCATTCTCCAGATAGAGGTCCCAGCCGCGGAAAGCCTCCGCCGGATTCATGCGGGCGATGATCGCGCCGGTCGGCTTGCCCTCGACGCGGACGAAGCCGCCGAAGGTGACGCGGTCGGCGCGGGAGAAGCTTCCGATATCCCCAAGATCCACAGGCTCGCCACTAACGACCGGCGCCTTGCCG
>JBEDKU010000225.1:0-5250 GCA_041172045.1 Verrucomicrobiota bacterium
GAGTTCATCCAGAACCTGCTCTATCTACTGTGGGACGTGGGGTTCAAGGTCGGCCACGCGTGCCGCTCGATCAACGAGTGCATCGAGCAGGCCCGCGCGGACCAGGAAAACAAGACGGCGCTGATGGACGCGCGCCTCATCGCCGGGGACGCGGCGCTTTACGGGCAGTTCCAGGAAAAATTCAGCAAGGAGTGCATCCACAAGGGGCAGGCGGCGTTCTTCGACCTGCGCCGCCAGGACCTGCGCAACCGCCATCAGAAATACTCGCGCACCGTCTTCCTGCAGGAGCCGAACGTGAAGGAAAGCTGCGGCGGAATGCGGGACTATCAGAACATCCAGTGGGTGGCGCTCGTCAAACGCGGCAGCGGCAATCTCAAGGATCTGGTAGACGCGAAGATGCTGACGGCGTCCGCCTATCATGAACTGGAGGAAGCCTACGATTTCCTCCACCGCGTGCGCAACGAGCTGCACTACCATGCGGAAAAGGCCACCGACCAACTCACGCTCCAGCTTCAGGGCGTGGTCGCCACCGCCTTCAACTACCCGCAGAAAAGCATCCTGCGCAAGACCGAGGCGTTCATGCGCGACTACTACCGCCACACGCGCAACATCTACCAGCACACCGGCTCGTTGATGGAGAGCTTCCAGATCGAAGAAGAGAACCAATCCGACACCGGCCTGCGGTCCTTCCTCACCTTCCGGAAAAAAAGCCGCGAGGAGTTCGACGGCTTCGTGGCCCGCGACGGCCGGATCTATCCGGCCAATCCCGAAATTTTCAAAGACGACTCGGGCCGGTTGATGCGCCTGTTCCAACACTGCCAGGTCCGTGGCCTGCGCCTGAGCCCGCCGATCCGCAAGCTGGTGAAGGAGAGCTGGGAGCTGATCGACCGGCCGTTCCGCTATGCCAAGTCGAACCGGGAGACCTTCCAGGCGATTCTCGAGCGCAAGGGGGAAGTCGCCGGATCGCTGCGGCAGATGCACCGCGTCGGTTTCCTCGGCCACTATCTGCCGGAGTTCGGCGCGCTCGACTGCCTGGTGCAGCACGAGTTTTTCCACCGCTACACGGCGGACGAGCACACGCTGCGCTGCGTGGAGCAGCTCGACCAGCTGATCTCCGAGACCGATCCGCGGCGCGAGGTTTACCGGCGCTTGTTCCATAACATCGAGGACGCCTACGCGCTCTATCTGGCGATGATCCTGCACGACACCGGCCGCGCCGAGAACGTGCGCGAGCACATCGACGGCTCCGCCATGCTCGCCTCGCGACTCTGCAACCGCCTCCAGATCCGCGGCGCGCGACGCACGCTGATCATGTTCCTGGTGGACAACCACCTGAGCTTCTGGCGCACCGCGACCGCTAGAAATCTCGATGACCCGGAAGTCATCGCCGAGTTCGCGAACATCGTCAAAACCACCTCGAATCTCGACGCGTTGTTCCTCTTCACCTTCGCCGATTCCAACGCCACCTCGCCCGACGGCTGGACCGGCTGGAAGGAGAGCCTGATGCTCCAGCTCCACACCGCCACCCGGAACTTCCTCGAAGGCGGCCGCGAGAAATACTCGCGCAAGCTCGACGCCGACCGCCGCGCCCTGCGCGAGGAGGTCATCGGCATCATGCGCGAGGACTACCATCCGGACGTGAAGCGGCATTTCGAGAAAATGCCGGCCGCAGCGTTCAGTTTCCGGCAGGCGGCGCAGATCGTCACGCAGGTGCGGACGATCCGCCATTTCCTCCAACGCGAATCGGACACCTCGGATCCGCACGCCTCGTGCATCAAGTGGATCGACCAGACGGAAAAAGGCTACACCGAGCTCGTCATCGCCACCCGCGACAAGCCGCTGCTGTTGGAGAAAATCTGCTGCGCGCTCGCCTCCGAGCAAATCAACATCCTATCTGCCGACCTCTTCACGCGGACGGACCGCATCGTCGTGAACATCTTCCGCGTCTGCACCACGAACTTCGAACCGGTCTCGACGGCGTCCACCCGCAAGCGGTTCCTCGACACCTTCGAGGCCATTCTCATGGCGGAAAGTTACGAGCCTGAGAAATACCTGCGCCGCAAGGTGAATTTCCTCAGACCCCGCTCCGACCACGGCATCACCGTCCCGGTTCGCGCCTACGTCAGCAATGAGATGCACCCCACGTGTACCACTGTGGAAATCCAGGGGCTCGACCGGATCGGACTGCTTCACGACCTGTTCCACGCCGTCAACCAGCACGGCCTCAACACCGCCCACGCGCGGATCTGCACCGACAAGGGCATGGCCATGGACACGCTCTACATCACCACGCGGGACGGCAAAAAGATCGAGAACCCGGTGCCGCTCAAGGAGATCGAAGCGCAATTCAGCGCCTTGGTCTCCCGTCCCGAGACCTCCGACTGACCGAACGGGCTCCTTGGGAAATCAAAAGAATCCTTAATTTTATCAAGATTCTTCTTGGCAATGCCCGGGGGATCTTGCAATTTCCGCGCCCGCCCGCATCCTGGGCAAATGTAAAAGACGACTCAATCTCATGTCCGTATCTCTCCGACTCAACCGCAAGGGCACCAAAGACCGCCCTTATTACAAAATCGTCGCCGTTGACAGCCGCAAGCGTCGTGACGGCCGGTTCATCGAGCAACTCGGCACCTACGATCCACTTCTCGAAGGCACCAATTTCACCATCGACCTCGCGATCGCCGACAAATGGCTCGCCGTCGGAGCCAAGCCGTCCGAGACCGTCAATAGCATGATCCGCAAGGCCCGCACCGCGGCAGCCGCGACTGCCTGATCGGTAATTCCTCTGATTTTTTAAAACCGTGTCCCTGCAAAGGAACACGGTTTTTTGTGTTCAATCTTCGATGTTCGACTTTCAACTACCGGTCCCCTTCGAGCAATTCATGACGAAGGCGCTGCATGATCCGCTGCAGGGCTACTATGCGCGGCGGATCACCGGCGTCGGTCGGCGCGGAGACTTCACCACCGCGCCGATGCTCTCGGACGCTCCAGCCCGCGCTATCGCCGCGTGGGCCGCGCGGGCGCTCCGCGAAACCGGCTGCCGGAATCTCATCGAAATCGGACCGGGCGAGGGCACCCTCGCCGCCGGCGTGCTTCGCCATCTGCCATGGCATGTGCGGTGGAGAACCCGCCTGCACCTGGTGGAAACCTCGACACCGCTCGCGGAGCGCCAACGCGAACTTCTCGGCCGGCGCGCCTCGTGGCACCGCACCCCGCAGGACGCGCTGGCCGCCTGCGGAGGTAAAGCCGTGATTTTTTCCAACGAACTGGTCGATGCCTTCCCGGTCCGTCGGTTTCAAAAAACCGAGCTCGGCTGGCAGGAACTCGCTGTCCGCATCGACGAACGGCGGCACGCGCACGAATCCCTGCTGCCCCCAGCTAAGCTGCCGGATTCCTCAGGATTTCTCGCATCCCATGCTTCGGGGCAGCGCATCGAGGTCCATGAGTCCTATCATCGATTCCTCAAAGGCTGGCTGCCGTCGTGGAAATCCGGACGCATGCTCACCATCGACTACGGCGCGACGACGCAAAACCTCTACTTCCGCAGACCCGGCGGCAGCCTCCGCGGCTATCTGTTCCAGCAACGGCTCGAAGGATCCGCCATTTATGAAAACCCCGGTCGCCAGGACCTCACGGCGGATGTGAATTTCACCGATCTCCAAACCTGGAGCCAGCCGTGGATCAACGGTGACAAGCTCACGACTCTCGGGGAATTCCTCCAGACTTCGCCAGAAGGAAGACTGACGGATGTTCACGGGGCCGGCGGTGCATTTCTCGTGTTGGAGCAGCACCGCTGAAAGGCCGGGGAGTCTTTCCGAATCCCATTGCAGCAGCTTTTGGACTTGGCAAATCAAACGGAAAAACCCAATTTGCAGTCCTCGAAAACGGGTAATGAACGCTTCCCGGTGCGATATTTCCTTCAATCGAATCGCCTTTCAGCAACTGCCGCCCGCCAACAAAAGCGCCGCACTCGATCTCCCCCCAGACTCAAAATAGTGCTCCTCGAACGAGACGCGGCGTTCGTTCGGCCTTTTCCCGGCTCAATCGACCATGCCCCCCACCCGAATTCAGCTCCGCAAATGGGATTGCTGCGCCGCCGTTTTGCTGCTCGCCGCCGCGAATCCGCGTGCCGCACCGGTGTTCGTGGACTTTGGCAGCGCGGTGCCAAGCACGGGGACCAAGGTCAACAATCTGACGAACAGCGCGCTGAACGCCGGTCTTACCGGTCTCAAAGACAACGTCGGGGCGGTCACGGGAATCTCGTTGCTGATTACGGATAATTTTCACGCCACCAGCAACCTTGGCAACGGCTTCACCAGCGTCGCTGGAGCGGCCGCCACCGCCGGCTTCACCGCCGCGATGGCTCGGGATTATTTTCTCGTGAACAACAGCCCACTCGCTTCCGGTGGTGAGATCAACTCAGTGGCGTCCCTCCGATTCTCCGGCCTCGTCGCGGGACAATCCTACCTACTGACCATCTTCTCCTCGCGCGCCGATCCCGCCGGCCCGCGGCGTCTCAATGTCACACTCGAGGGAGTGACTGAAATGTCAGGATTCATCGACGCGACAAACAACAATTCCAACGTGCTCGAACTCACCGCTGCGGCAACCGCCGGGGGCACGCTGAATTGTTATTTCGAGGCGAATTCCGACAGCGGTTTCGCCCACGTCAACGCCCTCAAACTCACACAGCTCTCCATGGCCAACAGCGTTCCCGGCGCGCTTGATGTCGCCTGGGCCGGCGCGCCACGTGTCAGCGGCACGGTGACCGGCAGCTACGTTTACAACGATGCCGACGGCGACGCCGAGTCCGGCACGACAACCCACTGGGAGCTTGCCAACGACGCCTCCGGCACAGGGCTGCAAACCATTCCCGGAGCCACCGGCACCACCTATGTTTTACAAGCGACCGATGCCGGAAAATATCTGCGCTACGTCGTCACACCTGGCGCGGCGGCCGGATCGACCCCCGGGTTCGCCTCGTCCTCGGCCTGGCGAGGACCCGTGGCGGCGGCAAGTGCTGGCAGTTCGTTCCACGTCGGCAACAGCTTCACCCGCTGGGGCAACGTGCCGCAGCAGTTGGTCAACCTCGCCTCTGGGGCGGGCGGCGCGCAGGTCGGGCTCGGACAACTTAGCGACGGCCAGGATCTCGCCTACCATTGGGCGAACCGCTTCGCCCATGGCATCGTGCAACAGGGGGTGCCTTCCGCCCCGGAACTCGCCACCGGCACTTGGGACGCACTCGTCCTG
>JBEDKU010000226.1:0-9092 GCA_041172045.1 Verrucomicrobiota bacterium
CGCGGGCTGGATCTCCAACTCGGCGACGCTGAGGCCGATGCGGAACCCGGGATTGAAAACGCCATGCGAGAACTCAAAAAGCGCATGCAGGGTGCGCTGGGAGACGCTCTCATTCAACCGGACAACCTGCCAGGCGGCAAGGTGGAGCTCCAGGGAGGCGCGACGATTCGCATGAACGACGCCCAAGGAAGTGTCGAAGTGAAGTCCACCGAAGGCTCCAAGGAAGTCACCATCCGCGACAAACAGAACAACGTCGTCTGGAACGGCCCGTGGGACACCGCTCAGGACAAACAAGCCGCACCGGCCGACGTCCGCCAACGGGTGGAGAGCCTCAACATCGACGGCAGCTTCAAAGGCCCCGGCCTGCGCCTGCAGATGAACCCACCGGTGGGTCCCTAAAACCGGGTTTCTTCAGGCGACACTACCGCTCAAGGTAATTCTAGCAATCGCTAGCTGGCCGCCCGGGCCGTGCACCTCGCCCGCCACCTGGGCGAGCCCTCCGAGGCGGCCTTCCAATTTCGCCCGGATTTCCAAGGCATCGCCCGGCACCGCGGCACCCAGGATTTTGGCCGCCCGCACCCCGGTGAGACGCAGGTCCATCATCTCGGAGTGCTCCGGATCCGTCTGGATCAGCACGCCTCCGAGCTGGGCGATCGCTTCGAGCAGGATCACCCCCGGCATCATCGGGTGTCCCGGGAAGTGCCCGTCCAGGAAAGCCTCGTCGCCCCGCACCCGATAGATCGCCACCGCCTCGCGCCCCGGGTCAAGCGACAGCAGCTCGTCCAAAAAGCGGAACGAAGGTCCGTGGGGAAGCGACCGCAGCGCGGTTTGCAAATGGGCACCGGCCCATGGAGCGGGTCCACTTGTCCTAACCTCATCGGATGTCATGGGGACGACGCTACCGCCAAAAGCCCATGCGATCAATCCCCCATCCGGCGGGATGAGGTTCCTGAGGTGGACGATGCGAAAGTGATTCTCAACTGGCCTGTTGCAATGCCGGACGGTCGAACCTATTGATGGTATGCTCAAATACCTCGTGCCGTGCCTTCCATTTTGTGTGTTCGCCCAGACAGAGGAACCACCCACGGTCAAAACCGGTTTTGGAAAACCCGCCCTGATCACCACTGCCGATCTGGCGGACTTCGCGTCCTTGCCCGAGGACCGCCGGAAACTGATTGAAGCGGCGATCGCGGTCGCCAGGGACTCGCCATGGCTGCCTTACACCGCGCGCGGATCGGAGCCATCGGCCGGTGGCTTCGATTGCTCCGGAGCGATGTATTTTGTGATGCGAAGCGTCCGTCTCGATCCGCCACGGACCTCGACCGCGCAATATGAATGGCTGAATCGGAACGACCGCCTCCACAAGGTGCCTGCGGAAGCGACGGACCTGAAGCATCCCAGCATGCAAAACCTTCGCCCCGCAGACCTGCTATTCTGGGGGAGGCCCGCCACTTCGGACACCGGCGGGACCATGACAGTCACCCATGTCGCGATGTATCTGGGTGAGGAAGCGAAGGACCGGCGCCCTGTGATGATCAATTCCACCGACGGCAGGTCCTATCGGGGCACCAAGGCGAACGGCTACGGCGTGTATGATTTCCGCCTGCCGGTCGAAGGAGCGAAAATCGCATTTCTCGGCTACGGTACGCCGCCCGGAATCGCCCCGCCGCAAGATTGATAGAATCAGGAATGGATCGGCATGTCGGAGACTTCCCGCATGGTGTTCCGCCGTAGGACCGCTCCGGGCGCATGGGTGCCTACCCGCTCCACCGCCTCTGCCAGCAGTGTCACAACCACATCCGCACCCGACTCTTCGAGCGGCCCGACCACGTCCGGAGTCAGAACGTCACGCCCCCACAAGCCAACCATGATTTGCAACCCGGGGAAATTTGCCCGCAGTTTCAAACAGAGATAACGCGCATGAATCAGCGCCGTAGGTGCGACGACCGAGATGCAGACGACATCCGCCTCGGCTTCCCTCACCCAGGCAAACAGTTCCCGCAATGTCATCCGGGGTGGCGCGCTTTTGGCAGGATAGCCGTTTTGCAGTAGAAGCTGGACCAGCATGTCGCCCGCCAGTTGATCGCGACGCGCTCTGGCAGGCACACAACAGACCCGCAAATCCACTTCCTCCACCGCCGGGGCATCCTGCGAGACCGCGTCGATCATGTCGCTCAATCCCTGCTCCACAAATTCCAGTTGTCCGGTTTCGAGAAACCCCAGCCGATGATCGGTTCCTGCAGAGGTGATCACCGGCATAAAGACGTTGTCGAACAAATCAATCAGCGGCTTCGTCTTCAAATACTGTTCAGCGAGTTCCATTTCATCCTGCTCGCCAACCCGCAGCAGGCGCTGATAACAATCCTCCGCCGGGGTCAGCGCGTCCTCGTCGCTGAGCATGATACTGAGAAAGGCCAATTTCGGTATGTGCCTTCCCATGACCACCAGGCAGACGGTAAGTGGCGTGGCGAGAACCAGTCCGACCGGTCCCCACAACCAGGTCCACACGAACGCGGCCACGATCAATGCGAACGGCGTCACCCCGGTGCTCGACCCATAAAGCCAGGGCTCCATCACGTTGTTGCTGATCAATTCCAACACCACAAACAACCCGACCGTGAGCAATGGAGCCATCCAACCGGGCGACGATGCGAGGGAGAGCAAAATGGGGAACACCGCCGCAATCCACGGCCCGATGTAGGGGATGAACCGCAGCACGGTGGCCAGCGCCCCCCAGAGGATTGCGTTGGGCACCCCGATGAAATACAATCCAACGGCAACGGGAACCCCGTAGGTCACGTTCACCACGAGTTGCATCAGCAAATACTTGGACACCCTCGCCCCAGCATCATCCATGGCACGTGCGGTGGTGGTCATACGCCCCTGCCCTATCAGCCGGATCAGCCGGTTCCGCAGATCCTCACGCTGGAGAAGCATGAAAATCAACAGCAAGAGCACCAGCGCCGCCGTTCCCAACGGTCCCAAAACGGGAGCGAGCACCTCCTGCATGAATTCCAAACGCTGGTCGCTCCCGTTGACCACCTCTACTTGAGACACTTGGTTGCCTCCGCCGGCAATGATCCCCCCGATGGACGGAGAGCCGTCTTGTTCGCTCCCGGGAAGGTCCTTCTTCAACTCTTCAAAAGTTCTTGAGAGCTTTGAAAACGGCCCCTGACTCGGAACCTGAATCGCGCGCAATTTGACCTGAATATTCTCCTTATAACTCGGCAACTTGCTCGCAAGGTCGATGGCCTGCCGTGTCAGCACCCACCCGACGCCTCCGGTGACGGCGAACATCATCGCCACCACCAGCAGCACCGCGCCCACGCGCCCCAGCCAGCGCTGGAGTCGCGTGACCACCGGGGCAAACATGAATGTTAGCAACGCCGACAATGCCAGCGGAACCAGAAGCTCCCGCGCGAAATACAATGACAGGATGATGAATGCGCCCAGAAGCACATTGGAGATCACTGCCAATGATTCCGCAGTGGAAGGTCGTTTCCCGGTGATGGCCATGAAGATTACCAGAAGTGCTGGCGGATGAGGTGCGGTTCCGACCGGAATCGATCCGTCGGGAGCGCCCCCCGCTGCCTTGAGCGTCCTACCGCCATCCTTCCAGGGCAATTACTTTTTCTCAGCGTCCACCTTGGCTTTCGCGGCTTCAGCATCCGCGTCCAACATCTTTTTGTCAGCATCGAGCTGCGCCTGGATGGAGTCCTTGTTGGCCTCGATCCGGGCCTTGTCGATCGTGGCATTCGCATCGGTTTGAGCGGCAGCGTCCTTGGCTGCGGCACTCACCTCGTCTTTACGCGTGTCGATGGCCTCTTTGGCGGCGTCCTTGTCGTTTTCGATCGCGGCCTTCTGCTTGTCGCATCCGACAGCAAGAGTTGCGGCAAATGCGATTACAATCAGTTTTGTGTGTTTCATGACGATATGTTTTTTAGAATTGCGATTCATGAACCGAGAACTTGACGGCCCATGGATATCCACTTATGGTGGACGACCTGAATTTAAATCAATTTGGCGGGGAGATTTCCATGGGGTGAAACCCTCCCTTGCAAAACAACCCCAAACGCACGGCGACCAGCTGTCACCATCATCGCCTGATGGGGGTATCACCCCATAGCGAAATCCGGTGATGGGACGATGATAGACGCCGAAGAGTTGGTGAAAGTCCGATTCACAAAAACAACAAACGACACAATGAAAACGAAAAACATTACTCATGTCATCCTGCTTAGCGCCATGGCAGCAGCGAGTCCAATGGCATTCTCCCAGGATGCCGCCACGGAGAAACCCAAAATGGAGGAAAAGGCCACCGTCCAGAAAGGTTCCCTCACCTCCATCATTGGCGACAGCGTCACGTTCTCCACCCTCACAAAAGCACTGAAGGCCGCCGGACTCGATTCGACCCTCGGCAACAAGGGTGAATTCACCGTCTTCGCGCCGACGGATGAAGCCTTTGGCAAGTTGCCACCGGAAGTGCTCACCAAGCTCATGCTTCCCGAGAACAAAGAGAAACTCCGCTCGCTGCTTCTCTATCACGTCATTGCCGGAAAGCTTCTTGCCGCCGACCTCAAGGATGGCGATGTGAAAACCATGAACGGCGAAAAGGTCAAGGTGGATGTCGAGACCGACAAGGTTGAGATCGATGGCTCCAAGGTCTTCAGCGCCGACGTGGCCGCCACCAACGGTGTCATGCATACCATCGGAACCGTACTCGTTCCAAAGTCATTGGAAGGATTCGCCGGTCTCGAAAAGTAAGGATCATCAACAGACTCAAAGGCACCTGTGGCTATGCTGCAGGTGCTTTTTGGTATCGGTGTCGCGGATCTTTTCGCGAACCTGCATCGCCGTCGGTTCATTGCAATATTGGCAACGGAACCGGTTCTTGAACAAAATCGCCAGAGCTACCCGCAGGCGGCAGCTTCCGCAGAACGAACGGGCCCGCCGGTTCTTCGTGCAGGCCCTCGGCGCCAGCACCGCGGTCATGCACAACGGGCAGTTGGCACGCGACGCGACCATCCATTGCAGGATCACACCGATCAGACTCGTCGCCATGAGCCCCCCTCCAAACATGACGCCCTGGCGACTACTGATCAGCAGCGAATACACCAACAGACCGGCGGCTAGCGGAGCAAACAGGTAGTTGCCGAACAATAGTAATGCCGCGACCCGGAATCGCCGAACCGCGGCTAGAGTGCGAAGATGATGCACTTTCTTGGTGGATGATTGATGATCCCACTTTCCAACTCAAGGAACTCAATAGTAACGCGACTGCACGGCCGGCACTTGTCCGCCGTTGCGGTCAAATGGCCTCATCGAACCGGGAACGTCCCGGCGGTCGGAACGATCCCGATCATAATCCCTGCGATCGTCCTTGCGGACCGGCCTGGCGGTGTGTTTCTGGTAATCGCCGCCGTAGAAGTAGGTGCCGTTATGGTAGTAGCGGGTGCTGTAGGTCCGGCCATGGTCGTGATATCGCCCTGTTTGGTAATCTCCGCCGGAGTAATATCGACCGTTATAATAATAGGCGTTCCCGGTGAACGTGTTAGGCAAGGTGGTGTATACCGTGCTCCCGTAGCCGCGGGATGAATGGCCGCCACCGCTGGAATACCCCGGGTCCACACAGGAAACCAACAGGGTTGAAGCGGAGACTGAGAGAAGTAGCGGCGCGAGTCGGCGGTAGTTTTTCGTCATGCCAATAACATAGCTTCAGCACGCCATCGACCACAATGGGGTCTTCACCCCAGAGGCGGCAGGGTTCCGACTTCTGAGGCGGACGTTCTCTCAACGGACCTTCAATTCCGCGTGATGCTCACGTTGATCATCCAGCAGCGACAAAGTCGTTCCGGGGATATCACGACCATCCAGAGTTAAAGCATTTCCCTCGCAAAAAACATCATCGTGGCGGACGACCGTGATATGATAGACAGTCCGCCGGTAGCGGTAATGAATCTTGAATGTCGTCCATGAATCCGGCATCCGCGGTTCAAGTCGCAACTGATCCCCTTCCAGATTCGCACCCAGCAGTGTCTCGACCAACAGTCGGTACATCCAACTGGCAGATCCGGTATACCACGTCCAACCGCCGCGTCCCGTGTGGGGGGCGACCGCATAAACATCCGCGGCGACCACATAGGGCTCGACCTTGTAAGTCGCGATTTTCTCAGGAGAATCGCCATGATGGATGGGATTGAGGAGCGTGAAAAGCTCCCACGCGCGTTCGTGCTCGCCCATGATGGCAAAGGCCATCGCCGTCCAGATCGCGCCATGGGTATATTGCCCGCCATTCTCGCGCACTCCCGGAATGTAAGCTTTGATATAACCCGGTTGGAGCGCGGACTTGTCGAAAGGTGGATCAAACAACTGGATCAGTCCGGCATCCCGGCGCACCAAGCGCCGGTCCACGGATTCCATCGCCTGACGCGACCGCGAGGGATCGCCGGCGCCGCTGATGACCGACCAGCTTTGAGGCAGGGAGTCGATCTGACATTCGGGGTTGAGGTGGGATCCAAGCGGTTCCCCGCTGTCAAAATAGGCCCGGCGATACCATTCGCCGTCCCACGCCTGGTTCTCAATGTTCTGCTTCAACTGCTGCGCCTCGGCGAGACAGCGCCCGGCAAAATCGAGATCGTTGTGCGCGCGAGCCAGCGGCGCGAAGCGGGTCAGCACGTCATAGAGGAAGAAGGCCAGCCACACGCTTTCGCCGCGCCCGTCTTTTCCGACCATGTTCATACCATCGTTCCAATCCCCGCAACCGATGAGGGGCAATCCGTGTTCACCGAACCGCAGCCCCCGCTTGATCGAGCGAACGCAGTGTTGATAGAGCGTGCCCGGCTCCTCGGCGCGACTCGGCAAATCATAGTATGCCTCCTCGTCGGATTTGACAGGGCGGGCTTCGAGGAAAGGGATCATTTCGTCGAGCACGCCGGTGTCCGCCACACTTGTGACATAGCGGCAGGTGACGTAAGGCAGCCACAAATAGTCGTCGGAAAAGTGCGTCCTCACCCCGCGTCCTGCCGGCGGATGCCACCAGTGCTGGACGTCGCCCTCCTTGAACTGCCGGGCGGCGGCGCGGAGCAGGTGCTCGCGGGTGAGGGCCGGCTCGGCATGCACCAGCGCCATCGAGTCCTGCAGCTGGTCCCTAAAGCCGAAGGCACCGCCAGATTGATAGAAACCGGTGCGGCCCCACAAACGGCAGCCCAGTGTCTGGTAGAGCAACCATCCGTTCGCCATCATGTTCACCGCGGGATCCGGCGTGTCCACATTCACCGCTCCGAGCGTGTGGTTCCAATAGGACCAAACCGCTTCAAGCGCGTAGCGGGACGCGTCCGCCTGGCGGAAGCGCAGAACAAGCTCCTGCACCTCGCGAATGCTCCGGCCGACCCCAAGTCGGAAGCTGGTTTCCCGCTCCTGTCCCGCCGCCAGATCGAAAACAACCTGCACCGCTCCACAGGGATCCAGCCCGGCGCCGACTCTGCCTGACAGACGCGCGCGCTTCAGCGCCGCGGGCTTTGAGAGACTGCCGTTTCGTCCGATGAACTCCTTGCGGTCGCCGGTGACGGTGCGTGCGGAATCGTTCACATCCACGAATACGATCCGATCGGGAAATTCCGTGTTGTCGAAGTTCCTAGCAAGCAGTGCGCCTGTTTTCAAATCCACTTCGGTCCGGACATGCAAAAGACTCTTGTGCCTCACGTCACCCAACACCCACTCCCAGTAACCGGTGACAGACAAGCGCCGGGGACGGCCCGAAACATTCCGCAGTTTCAAGACCGTGAACTTCACGGATGCATCCATCGCCACATAAACCCACAACTCGGAGGTGACGCCGTTTTCCGTGTGCTCGAACACCGTATATCCGAACCCGTGACGGACGACATAGGGAGTTTTGCCGGAGGCGGGCAATGGGGTGGGCGACCAGAACCGCCCGGTCTGCTCGTCACGGATGTAGAAGGCCTCGCCCGACGGGTCCTGAACAGGATCGTTGCTCCAAGGAGTGAGCCGGAATTCATGCGAGTTCTCCACCCAGGTATAGGCCGAGCCGCTTTCTGAAACCACGGTTCCGAAATCAGGGTTCGCGAGCACATTGACCCACGGCGCGGGCGTCATCCGGCCGGGCTGAAGGGTGATGACATATTCCTGCCCGTCATGGGTAAAGCCACCGAAGCCGTTCTCGAAAACCAGAGCGCGCGGTTGCAGCTGCGGGCTGGCTTCGTCCAGCCCGGACGCGGTTGGAATCAACACCGGGACCTGTGGCAGGAACACGCTGCGGTGTTCCATTTGTTCCGGCAGAGTCCCCTTCTCATCGTCCACCACGATCCGCGCGGAGGCCTGGAGCAACACCCGATCCTCGCTGGAAATCTGATCGAGGCTCCGCACGAAAATTCCGCCCGGCCGGTCCGACATTTGTGCCTCGGTCCCCGATGAAACCAAACCGATGATCTGGTTTTCCAAGGCTTGCCGGTAGATCGAAACATCTTCGTGGAGAATGACCAGATCGACGGTCAGGCCCTTCATGCGCCAATACGAATGCGCCCGGATAAGCTGCCGGACGATTTCAATTTTCGCCACATCACTGATGCGAAGCAGGATCATCGGAATGTCGCCGGAGATTCCATAACTCCAGAGTCCGCTTCTGCCCCGCCTGTTGGCAATCAGCACGCCCGGGTTGGCGCGGCGTGCGGGATCCGCGTAGATCAACGCACCCGCCATACGGCCGTAAAGCTGTGCTTCCGTCTCAGTGACGTTGAGGTGGTGCAACGTCACCTGATTGTGGGTCCACGCCAGGTCGAAGGCGCGCTCCGCCATGTGGAGGCTCTGATATTTATCCACACGGGCCAGCGCGGCCACACGATTCTCCGCCACGCCTAACACCAGATTGACAATCGCGGTCCCGTGAGCCGGCAGGGTGACCGTGCGGCGCAACGAAACGATGGGATCGAGCACCGAGCCCACGGTACCCGACAATGCCGTTCCCGGACGCATGGCCGCGGGTTCCGCCAGATTTCCACCGCGTCCGACGAAGCGGGAACGGTCGGTCTCACACGAGCTGACGGCCGGATTTCCGTCGTCGGTGACCATCACAT
>JBEDKU010000227.1:0-2582 GCA_041172045.1 Verrucomicrobiota bacterium
TCCATCCAACCCAACCCATCAGAACGGGCCCGCCACGGCAGAGAACGCAGATTATGCACTCCCGACGCAGCTTTTTTTAAAAGAGCGCATCGCCACGGCATTCCGCCTCAGGTTTCACTCGCCCGCGTTGCGGACATCCTGGATCAAGTCCAGGGCCCTCCCGCTCCCGCTAACTCATTCGATCCAACATTACTCTCCATGTCCGCCTTCTTCAAAATCCTTCCGATGCTCTCCCCAGCACTGGCCCTGATCGCGGCCCCGTCCGGTGCCACGGCCGCCACCCTGGTTTTCGGGAGGAGCCAGACACTCGAGGGCTGGCACGAACGGACGTTCACGACGGTGTGGACCGATCTGGAGCCGGATGTGAAAAACCTGATCTCGACGGACGGCAACGGCGACCTGCGCGGATTCCATCAACCCACCACCACCACCTGGCTCGAGTCCCCGTCCTTTGTGCTTGAGTCCGGTGCGATCTCCATTGCCTCGCTCTATCTGGTGGGCGGCGTGGATCCGGCCCCGGCATCCGATGCCGGCGTCAGCGGCACCAGGAGTGAGAGTGGCTGGGCCGGGATCGGCCTGCGCGACAGCTCGGGGAACTTCGTGCTCACCTACTCGGCTCCCACCGAGTGGCAGCCGGTCACCTTCTCCGCCGAGACTCTCGCGCCGTTTGTCGGCCAGACCCTGACGCTGGACTTCATCAGCATGAACAACAGCAACAGCGATTTCTTCTACGTGAACCGTCCGATCACGATCCAAGGCTCGTTGAGCGCCGTCCCGGAACCGGGCTCGCTGCTCTCCCTGGCAGGCCTGCTCAGCGGTGGCTTCCTGCTGCGCCGGCGGAAGGCGGTTATTTAACACGCCCCGGCGCGGGCGTCAGGCCAGCCCCTTTTTCAAGAAATGCCGCGGCGGGGCTTCGGTGGCACCGTGGCGGAGCATGCTGTTGCCGGTCTGGCGGTGTTTTTCCGAATCCGCGCGGCAGGTGAAAATCCTCGGGAAACCATCCGGGCAGCGGGAGAACGAAGCCTGGCGCAGGCAGGCGGAAATGAGCGCGGACTGCGCGGCATGCGCCGGGCTGGCGGCCTCCACGTGGATGTGCAGCTCGTCCTCACCGCGGCGGGTGACGAGGAACAGGCCGATGATTTCCTCCTCCGCGAGCAGGACGCACGAGTAGTCGTCCTCGAAGCGTTCCCGGTTGGCTCCGTTCCAGTAAGTCTGGAACTGCTGGGGCGAGATCAGGCTGTGGGTGGCGGCGAGGGCGAAAAGCTTCTGCGGATCCTGGCCGCGGATGCCGGCGATCCGCCACTGCGGCGGGATGCGCTGCCGCAGGCGTTCGTAGATGCGCAGCTCACGGGTTTTGGCGGCTCCGGGCCCCGAGAAATGGCGGTCGGTGAGGCAGGTCCCGAAGCCATGGGCGGTGAGCGCGTGGAACAACGGATGGGCTTCCGGCAGCGCGAAGTCGGTGAACAGCGCGGTGGCCTCATGTTGCCGGGCCAGCGCTTCGAGCTGGCTGAGGATTGCCTCCAGATTTTCACTCACTCCGGTGCCGGAGCCGGCGAGGAAAAAGCGCAGCGAGGCGGGCTGGCCGTCCGTGCCGGGCACCTGCCACCACGGAATGGCGGCGAGCAGGCGCTCCACCGGTTGCTCCTTCACGGCAACGAGAAAGGCGGCGTGTGCCGGCACGGGATGCCCGTCCAGCAGGGATTGGGCGCGGCCGAGTTCGTCAGGGAAAGCAGGGCGAAGGATCATGGGATGGAAAGTGAGGAAAGTGAGGGCGCGGCTTGGTGAGGCGGTGAACATCGAACATTGAACGCCCCGAATGGAACATCGAACATCGAACGCCCCGAATGGAACATCGAACATCGAACGCCCAACATTGAACATCGAAGGAAAAAGCCGTAGCGGCGTTTTAATTTTCTCCACTTCGATGTTCGATGTTCGATGTTCAATCTTCGATGTTCGATGTTCGACGATGTTCATCTGCGGTTCAATTTCTCCTGGCCGATGAAGAAGCGGCGACCGCAAGGCCGCCGCTTCTTGGTTTCTGCTTACGCCGCGCGCTTCAGGCGGCGGCGGGTGAGGACCCCGGCGGAACCGAGTGCGAGCAGCGCGAGGTGGCCGGAAACCTCCGGCACCGCGGAGGTCGCACCACCCTCGATCGCCGTCTTGCCGGCGGAGATGCTCAGGTCGGAGTTGTCGGAATTCTTGGCGAGCGCGATCAACCAGAGTTCTCCAGCAGTGATATGGAACTGCGCCACGGCTTCATAAATTCCATCATTTCCGTTCAGCGAGAGATTGACGTAGTTGGCATCTCCACTCTGCGCGCCGTAACTGTAGGTATTTCCAGGTGGCTGAAAGTATCCAGCGCTCCAACTGGAATCACTGCTGAGGTCAGTGCCACGGCTGAAAAAGGCACCCTCAGCGGCCGAAAAAAAGGAACCATTAGGGCCGCCGTCATAATCTAAAACCATATATCCTGGGTTAAAGCTTGTGACACTGGGGTTGATTCCGGCATGCGGCGTGACTCCCGAGCCATACACGGTCACGGTGGTGGCGCCTTCGGCGGAGGTGGCGGCGGCCCCGGC
>JBEDKU010000228.1:0-9162 GCA_041172045.1 Verrucomicrobiota bacterium
CCAGGTGGCGGCAGTCGCTGCGCCCTTGCCGCTGCGGCGCATACGGGATGTGTTTCCCGTGGCGCCGGAAATTCGGATGGGCGCGGATCTGGAAATCCTCGCATGAGCACGAGCCGAGACCGCCGCGGTCGGTCAGGTCCACCAGGTTCCATTCAAACGGCCGCGACTCGGACTCGATGCGGTAGCGGAACGGCGCGTTGCCGTCCTCCTCGACGTGCGGCACCGGCTCCTCGGTCCAGGCGTCATTGGGCTTGCTGGGTGGTTTCATGGGGTGGGATTGCTTTTCGGGATTTTTAGGGCGCGATCCGTAAAATCCCGATAGACGCGCCGACCGCATTTCCAGCATCGGTTATTCTTGGATTTTCCGGGATCATAGCCGCAGTTTTCGCATGGCAGGTGCCACTCGTCGAATTCGTCAAGGCGTGGGGATACTGTTGGTGGTTTCATGGCTTGGCTTGGAAAATGGTTTGGGCCGCTTCCAGTTCGTCGGCCAGCTCGCTGAGGAACCGCATCTGCACGCCTGGCCAGCCGTCCGGCACATGGTCCAGCTCGAAGAGTCGCACCCGTTCCACGAGCTCTTTCCAGCGGGGCAGGGGGGCGGGCTTGGGTTTCCGCTCGCGCTTGGGCTTCTCAGCCGGCGTCTCCAGCTTCTCCCGGTGGCGGATCGCAGGCTTTTCCTTACCGGCCTCGATTTCCTCCGGGGTGACCAGGATGCAGCCCCAGCCGTCGCGGGCGGGTTTGATTTTGATGACCCCATCCGGAGACTTCCAAATGGCGCTGCCAGTGCCGCGGATGCTGCGGCCGGTGCGGAGGTAGGTGATCATGGGTTATGATTATCGGAAGAAAGGAGGATGAGTCGCACAATGATCTTGGCCGTCGGCACTGGCCGGATGCGTCGGTGCTCTTCCACGATGGCGCACGCCTCGCCCCATTCCTCGGCCTGATAGTTGCGCAGGTCGGCAGAACTGTCCGCGTAGGTTTCGCGGGCGTCGTCAATCACCCACTTTTCCGCAGCCGCGTAGGATTTGAACGGGCCAAGCGCGGACTTGCTGCCCATGTGCTCGCCTGGAGTTTCCAGCAGGACCACCCAGAACCGCGAACCAGTCGCGGCAGATTGCCCCCCACGAGCGCCCTTGTTTGCCACGGTTTCAGTCTTCGTTTTTGATTTTTCAGCAGGCATGGTCGTTAGGCTTCGTTGGGTGGGGTCGTGTGCTCTTTTGCGGCCACGGCAATTCCCGTCGCGCAGTTGCGTTTCCGGCACTCCTTCTCCCAGCGGTCGGCGTGGCTGAGCACGTCGAGCACCGAGCGCACCAGTTGCCCGCGTTGGTCGGGCTGCCAGAATTTGCCCCAGGACTCGTCAATCGCCGCGTCGATGTAGCGCGCCAGCAGCGCCTTGTCGCGGTCGGTCAGGTCGAAGAAAATCCGCGAGTTGGCCAGCAGTTCCTCGCGCTCGATCCGGGAAAAGTGCGGGCGTTTTTTCCAGCTCGGGTGCAGCGAGTTGATCCAGGCCTCGAGCTTGCGGAAGTCGCTGGCACTGGCCGTGGGCAGGCTGTCGCTCCAGTTGTCGCTGGCAGGCTCTTGAGCCGAAGGCGCTTTTCCGGGCGCGTGTGCGCTCTTCTCTCTCTCTCTTAAGTCTGAAGATGAAGATGAAGATGAAGATGAAGACTGAAGAGCATGCGTTTCGGATGTGCTACTCGGATGCACCGAGGATGCTAGTGCATCGTCGGGTTTTTCCTTGTCCCATCGCTTCTGTGCGTTCTTAACCCTTGATTCTCTGAAAGTTGTCTGCTTTTCCCGCTCTTTTTCGAGCCGCGAATTCTTCAAAAAACCATCATCGGAAATTGCAAACTTGTGGAGCACCATTTCACTCGGAACCTTGCGAGAATTGATCAGTTTTTTGATCAGTTTCCGATCATTTGGCAGCGAACCCCTCTCCCATTGGACGGCCAGCATCTTGATGTAGATACCGATTTCTTCGTCGGACATGCCCATTGTTCCGACCAGAAAATCGGCGGCGTAAAATTGGAAGGCGGGTGATTTCATGGTAAGGATCAGGAAAAGGTCCGCCCTCGCGGCGCAGCAGGTAGAACAGACTCCATCGGAGTCTCTGCCGCGCACACGAGGGCGCATTGGATGGGATAGGTTATTCATGCCGGTTCTACGCGGGTAGGTCACCGAATGGCGACGGGGAGAAAGTGTCATGCGGGTGGGTTTTTTGTAACGGGCGCAGGGGCGGGAATCTCGAAGAGGGCGCGGCGGCCGAACTCGGCGATCAGCGCGGCGTCGATCAAGCCGTTGTGGGGCGTGCTGTGCTGCGTGGTGGGCAGCCAGCGCACCGCCGGCCAGATCGCCGCCGCCGTGGCCGCCGCCGTGGCCTTGGAAGTCCCCTGGGGGAACTTGCCGAGGATCGTCGGGTGCCAATCGTGGGACATCACCCGCACCACGGTAAAAGCTTTGGCTTCGAGCACGGCGAGGATCTTGCCGGCGCTCATCGCCATCGAGCGCATGGTCAGCGCCTGGTCGGCGTGCATCGGGCACTGCTCGAAGTAAACCGTCATCGATTCCCGCTTGCCCTCGATGCTGTCGAGGATCGCCACCAGTTTGCGCACATCCACCTCGCGGATGAACTTGCCCTTGGTCTTGCGCGCCGTGCCGGTGATCTTGTCCTTCACCGTCTTGGAGACGTTCGGGTGCCACACGCTGATGGTCGGCATGACGTGCGCGGCGATGGGTTCCAGTCCGCCAATCGAGGACAGCGCGACGATGCCGCCGTCCAGGCCGTTATCGATGCCGATGATCATGCGTGTCCTTTCGGTTGCTCGTCTTTTTCGAGCGTTTTCTTGAAGCCGATTCCGGCAGCGACGTGATACACGATGATTCCCTCGGGGTGGGGGAAGCCGAGTGCGGCCTGACTGCCTCCAATGCGCAGGTCGTAAAGTGCGTCGTCAATCGCCGATGTGCAGAACTCACCGCGATAGAGCACTGGCACCAAATGGCAGCATGAGGGCAGTGGTTCTTGCCACTTTTCAATGCGCGGGTCGGCGGTTTCAATGCGTTCGGCGGTTTGTCCCTGAAGATGCCAACGCTGCACGTTGAATAGGCTCCAGCGCTTTTCGCTGAGCCCGTATTTCCTTTGGATTCCCTGACCCCACCATTCACCAAAGTGATGACCAGGGCCAAGTTGCTGGAGTTGAATAAAGTTAGCGGAAACCCATGCTGCAAAACCCATGTTGTCATCCTCCGGGGTGATCCAACGGTTGCGGCTTCCGGCGAGCATGTAGTGAATCTTCCCTTGCGGGTCGTAGTCGAAAACGCCAAGCGACTCTTTTGGAATGGGTTGATCATTTTCAAGCGGTGCAATGTAGATGCTGGCATTGGTGCCGTCGATTTTCTCGGTGATTAGGCATTCTCGACTAAGCCGTGCGATCTTGGGGAATGGTTTAAAAAGGGGGTTCATGGGAAAATGCGCCGTGGAAAAACCCGCCACGGCTCGGGGATGGGTTCAGCCGTTGGCAAACAAGTCCTTGTCCTTGCCCTTCTTGGCGGTGGCGTTGAGCGCGGCTTTCGCCTCGTTGAAGTTGATTTCCCCTTGGGCGCGCTCGCCGTGCATGTAGCGCTCGGCCTCATCGATGGCTTTGGCCACGGCCTCGGCCAGCGGCGCCGGAATCGCCACCGCTCCGGATTCACCATCCGAGGCATCGTCGATCTGGATGCACGGGCTCGACACCGGGTGCAGGAACTCGCTGCGGCATTCGAGCTGCTTGGTGCCCGATAGCACCACGCTGCGGGTGCCCTGCTTGGTCCGGCTGATCGAAACCTTGTCGATCACCAGGCCGTTTTTCCACGAGGTATCCAGTTCCATCACCGAGCAGAACACCGTCGGCAGTTGGGCGAGCGCCGCATGGAATTCGGGCAGCGGTTCGGCCTTCGAGGTGACCTTGCTTTCGATCAGGTCCTTCTCGTCACTGTCCAGGTTGGGATTGGCGACGACCTTGAGGATGACGGCTTTGTTATCGACGCTGAATGAGTTGAGTTGCATGTTTTATCAGTTGGGATGTTGGGGTTGGTTTCAGATGAGAGTGATGGCGATGGCCTTCGGATCGTGGCGGCGGCGGTGGCGCTCGCGGCGCCGGTGCCTGGCCTCGTGGTGATCTTCGAGCATCGCTTGATGCTTGCGGTGGCGGATTTCGAGTTCGCTGAGTTGTGCTTCGATGTTGGCGGGTAGGGATTGCGGATTCATTTTTGGTTTCAGGAGATAGAGAGAGAGGAAAACCACGGCCGGGATTTTTGAAGCGCAGCAGCGCAGGCATTCGAGGTCGCCACCCATCCGGCCGTGGAAAGGGTTCAGTCGTCGGCAGGGTGGTTGTGCTTGGACCAGGCGAACACCGGCCGCGTCACCAGCCAGAGGTGCCGCATGTTGCCGACGTTCACAATCTCGTCGGTCGGCGGATAGACTTCGACGGCCCACTGCTCGGCAAACCCGCACTGGCTTTTGATCACCATCAGCTCGTCCCAGCTAATGCCGTCCTTCCAGTTGCCGTCGTTGGTCAGTTCCGTGCGGCTCACCGTCAGGCGCAGGTATTCCTGTTCCTCCGGCGTGCCGGCGAAGATCACGTCTTGGATCAGTTGCACGAGGAAGTGGCGAGACTTCCAAACAACAAGCGGCTTCTTGCCAATGGCTTCCACCTTGGCGACTTCCTCCGCGGGGACTTCCTGGAGGTCTTGGGACAGCTTGCGCTGCGCCTGTTGGAGATTCTTGCGGATGGTATTGAAGAGCGGCCGGTTGTTTTCGGCAAGTAGGGTATAGATGTTCATGAGATTAGGCGTTGAGAGCTTCCAGCCATGCACGCTGGCGGGTGATTTCGTCGGAGAGGACAAGCAGCCCCCGGTGCAGTTCTTCGGTGAACGCATCGCGATAAACGCGGATATAGAACGACGGCAGCTTGCCCGCTTCCCACTCGTCGCAAACCCACATCTCGCGGGTCTTCGTCCATCGGGTCACTTTCGGGCAGAATGAATAGAAGTCGTGCCAGGGAGTCCCCAGGATCGCCATGGTATGGTGAACCTGATATTTGTATTCCTCCGGCAGAACCTTTTCCCGCAGATAGCGGATCTGGGTGGCTCCACCGGGGCACTTGAATTCAGCCCCTCCGACCATGGCCTTGACGATGTCGGTTTCTCCCAGCATTTCCGGCAGCGAGGAAAGCACGATGGCATCCGGCGAACAGCCCAGCGCATGCGTCAGGTGGGATACAAACCCCACCTCGACCACCGGAGCGCCAAGCATCAGCGCGTATTGCTCACGAGCGATGGCTTCCAAAGCGATCCCGCGTTTCATCGCATCGTTCACGAACGTCTCCTCAAACTCGCCAGCCCACTCGGCCAGCTTCTTGTCGATGAGCTTCTGCTTGGCTGTCTCGGCCACCTTGCCCGCGTTGAGGATGAAGGGCGCCGACTCGGAAGCGGTCACACGGCCGGACCGGGCAGCATACCATTCCGCACTGCGTTGATCGCAGAGATGAAGTTGGGATGGGCTCATGCTTCGGTTCCCCCTTCGGTGGGAGCTTCCGGAAACGCGACGAAGATCAGGCTGCGGTCCTGGTGGATGCGGAACAGGTCCGCTTCGTTGAGCTCGGCGATGCCCTTGCCTTGCGCCAGGTAGCCTGCCTTGCGGGCGATCTCCTCGGCGTCCGGTCCGGTCTTGATCCCGGCGGCGCGGTAAGCGGTGCGCAGGTCGGCAATCATCGTCGCCCGCGGCGGGATGGTGACGGCGGCGGCTTCTTCCACGGGTTGCACGCCGGCCGGGGTGGCGGCAGTCTCCACCGTTGCCACCGGCTCGGTCTTGGCCGCACGCTTGGGCTTGGCGGTGGCTTCGCTGGCCGCGGGATCGGCGCTGCCGCCGGTGATCACCTTCGGCGGGGTGGCGTCGCGGGCTGGCGTCACGTCGCGCATCTCGTTGGGCAGGTCGCGTTGCTCCTCGGCGGAATACAAACCGCGCAGCGCATCCCCGAATTCGTCGCGCAGGCCGAACGACCGGGCGCGGAATTTGAGCATGCGCCCGGTGTATTCGGTCCATGGGCCTTGCTTGCCCCACAGCTTGGCGCGCTTCGCGTCCGCCACCGAGAACGAGGATTCGACGGCGTCATAGCCCCGGCGCTTCACCCGGCAGACCGCCATCAGCGCGTCGGGAAATTCGGCCGGCGTCCGGGCGATCCGCTCGCCGTTGATCTCGAACCACTCGGTGAACTCTTCCAGCTCGCCGGTGGCGCGGACCACGCCCAGCATCGCATCGCCCCAGATCGACGGCCGCCCGTTGATCGCCGCGATGTTTTGCAAGGATGCCATCGGCGGCAGTCCCAGTTCCATGCCCATCTGGATGGTGATGGTGGCGGCGGCGGGATTGGTGATCCCCTTCGGCGCCATCCCCGAGGCGATGACGGTTTCAGCGAAGCGCCAGATTTCATCCATGGTGGCCAGGATGATGCCGGTCTTGCTGACGGTGCCCGGTGCGGGCGCGGTGGTTAGTGCGGTGTTGCTCATTTTTACTTGGTTTTGAATTAGGATTTTGGAGAGGGAAGGCTCCCGTCGCCCTCGCCGTGTCGCTGCCCCCCGGCAGCGCGGCCAAAGCGACGGGAAAGGGGTTAGCGAACCTGCGGCTTCAGGAACACGCGCAGGCCGGGAATGGTTGGCAGCGCCTCGCCGATGGTCTGGCGGGCGATTGCTTCGAGGATCTCCTTGCGCCGCTCGGTGAGCGTGACGAGCCCGACGTTGTGGCGGTAGAGTGCATCGATGTCCTCGACCTCGTAGTCGGCCACCATCTTCACCCCCTTGACCGCTTCCGGCACGAACGCCGGCGCGGCGACCGGCAGCGCGGCCACACGGGCGGCTTCCTCGGCGGCGCGCTTGGCGGCGGCAGCTTCCGCGGCCTGGGCGGCAGCTTCCGCGGCAGCGTCCTCTTCCGGGGTGGTGGCGGCGAAGGCGGCAGCTTCCGCGGCGATCCGCTCGCGCTCGGCCATCGCGGCCGCAGCTTCGGCCAGCCGCGCCCGCTCTTGCTCCGCCTGGCGGGCCTTCTCCATCTCGGCCAGCACCCGCTGGCGCTCTTGCTCGACGGCCACGGCGTAATCGCCTTGCAGCCGCTTCAGCCGGTTTTCCTCCACGGTCAGCTCCGCTTGGAAGTCACCCGCCAGCGCGTCGATCCGCTTGCCGGTGGCGATCACCGGCGCTTTCACCGTGGTGCGGCTCTTCTCCACCAGGGTGCGCATCGCCGCCAGCTTCTTGATCTGGTGGCCGGCGGCGTCCGAGGAAACCGCGTCTTTTACCTCCACGATCAGCGCGGAGAATTTCAGCAGTTCGCTCTTCTGCTCGATGACGGAAGGCAGGACTTCGAGGAAGTAGCCTTCACCGCTCAGGATCAGGGCTTCGGTAGGTTCTAGGGTCGTGGTGCTCATTTTTAACAGGTTGGTTTGGGGTTGGGGTTGGGGTTGGAAAATTCAGGAAGCGTCGTCGTCGTCGGCGGCGTCGAGCTGGGTGAACAGGCGGGCACTCTGGCGCCCTTCGCGCCGCGCCTCCGTCCACAAGATCGCCGCCAGCTTCGCGCTCAGCACCGCGGCCAGCCATTCGCGGTGATAGGCGAAGGCCAGGCAGGCGAACGACGCGCCGGTGGCCGCCATCACCCACACCATGCACAGCAGGAACGCATTGACCGCAGCCCGCTCGGTCTCATCCGGGGTCGTGATCGACCGGGCACCAGACTCGTTGGCGGCAGATCCAGATGGAGTAGAGCCCGTCAGGACTGACCACGAGGAGTGTGGCTGATAGGTGCCCTTGAGCGAGATGGAAGCGTCGCGCTTCGGCGAGATCACGGGCAAGTTCGGCAATGGGTTCGTAGCCCATGGGAATTTGGGAAAACGGAGTCGGTTCAGTGTCTTCATGGGTCATGCGGTGGGGTCGGGATTCAGAAGGCGGTCGATGAATGCGGCGGGGATGCGGACGCTTTTCAGTTCGGGCACCCGCGGGTAAACTTTGGCTTCCACCCGGCGGCTGACGGTCTTGGAGCAGACCCCCAGCAGCTTTGCCGCTTCCGTCACCGAGTAGGTGGTCGCCATTCCGGCCCGCAGCTTGATGGCCACCATTGCGGCCAGTCGCTCCATCTGGGTGTCGTTGAGTTCGAGTTCTATGGTCATTTGTTGCGGCGTTTTCCGTTGCGCCGGTCGCGTTCGACCAGCAGTTGACGCAGCCGCGATGGCCACTCCCGGTTGAACGACAGCTGGCGGATCGCTCCGGCCAGCGCCTCGTCCGACAAGCGGGTGAGCATCGCTTCCGCACTCATGCTTTGCTCCCTTCCGGGGTGGGAATGCCAAGTTCCTTGGCAGCGATGGTTTCAAGCACCTCGTTCAGCGCCTGCATCGGCGGCACTCCAAGGCGGGCGGACTTTGCCAACAACCAGTCCCGGGTGCTGGAACTCAGGTCGGACAACGTAATCGGTAATGTCATGGGCACGTTCATTTGATGCACCATCAATGCACCATTATGGTTTACCCGTCAACCAAAAATAAACCATTTGATTCAAATTTCTTTTCTCCTGCCCCGAATGGTGTATTCATTGGCCATGGAAATCACTCAAGAGACCGTCAAAGCATGGCTCGCCAAGTATCCCGACCGGGACCGTTCCTGGCTGGCCGACCAGTGCGGAGCTGAAAAAGGCACCGTGGATAACTGGCTTTCCACCGCACGAGGCATCCCATCCAAGGCCATCCTGATCATCGAGGGCCTGATGCGGCAGGATGCCGAGATCGAGCCCAGCCAGCCGGTGGAACTCGTCAACCTGCCCGTGCAATGCACGCCGGACCAGTTCGACCGCTACACCCGCGCCTTCCGCCACAGTGAGCAGGAGCATTTCCGGGACTGGATCACCACCCGTCTTGATGATGCCGCTCAGGCCGAAACGGCCCTTAGCGCGGTAGCCACGGCCCACCCCGAAAGCCCTGCCGACGAAAAACAGGGATAGGCCTCCCCCCGGCATCGCGGGCCTATCCTCTAACGCTAACGGGCGCAATACCTCAGCACCTCAGCACCTCAGCACCTCAGCACCTCAGCACCTCAGCACCTCAGCACCTCAGCACCTCAGCACCTCAGCACCTCAGCACCTCAGCACCTCAGCAC
>JBEDKU010000229.1:0-2638 GCA_041172045.1 Verrucomicrobiota bacterium
ATGGTGGTGGCTCCGGATCCGGTGGCTCCATAGACGCCGGCGGGTTGTGAAACGCCATTGATCGTGAGAGAGGCCACCGTGTCGGTGACCGCGCCGCCGGACTCATCGAAGTTGAGATCCAGCTTTCCGGTGGCACCCATGATGATGGCGGATGAGTTCGCGAGGTAGGCTTTGTCGATCCGCAGCGTGCCGGCGTTGACGGTGGTATCACCGGGGTAGGTGTTGTCGTTGGTAAGGGTCAGCATGCCGGCGCCGTTCTGGGTGAGCGCACCGTTACCGCTCATGATGCCGGACAACGTCTGGGGATTGCTGCTGCTGTGCCGATAGACCCCGTTGTTGAGAATATCGCTCGTCACCACGCCGGTGCTCTGACCCACGGTGGTCAAGCGTGCGGGGCCGCCCACATCGAAGGTTCCGGCATTGATGGTGAGGTTGGGCTGAGCGGCGCCCCCTCCAAGAGTGCTGAAGCTGGTGATCGACAGGGTTCCCGCCCCGCTTTTCGTGTAATTTCCGCTGCCGATCGCGACTGACACGAGGAGATCGACCGCATCGGTTCCATCCGCGACCTCGAAATTCACCGTATTGGCATTCTGAGGATTGATGAAGCCACCATTTGCGCCGCTGATGGTGTTTTGCGATCCGCCGGTGGTGACAAATTTGGCGGAGCTGGTTTGCCAGAGGTGGCTTCCCTGATCATAGACAATCGAGCCTCCTCCGGTGTTGCCAAAGGTGAAGGTTTGGCCGTTGTTGATTGTGGTTCGATTGAGGCCCCCGACATTCGAGAAAATCACCAGGGATGCCCCATTGTTAATGTGGATGCTTGAGCTGCTGATGCGATCAAATTCAGCCGCGCTCTGGGTGAACTTCAAGGTGCCACCGTTGATCGTGGTGGTGCCGGTGTATTGTGCGGCCGAACTCATCTTGAGATCGAGCTGGCCCGCGCCCTCTTTCGTCAGGCCTGCGGTGTTGGTGGCGGCGAGTGCGGTGCCAAACGCGACGTTCTGGCCGTTGGTGTCGATTTTGATCACCGACGAGTTATTGAAGATGCGGGTGCTGTAGTCGGTTCCCGCACTGGTGGCGGTGTATTGCAGGGTGCCGCCGGTAAAGCTGATTCTCCCACCGTTTCCGAGGGCGCCCGAGACTCCGGGCACATCGGCCTGATTCACTTGAAGGATGCCGGCGGCGATGGTGGTGGTGCCGGTGTAGGTGTTCGCGCCGGAGAGTTGCCAAGTGCCGACGTCTTCCTTGGATACGCTGAGGATGTTCGCCCCACTGTTGACCAAGTTTCCCCGAAACTCGTTGGTGGCAGTGTTGGTGCCGCTGAAGCGCAAGAAGCTCGAGGCGGTCTTGGTGTTGGCGAACGCACCGGTCCAAACCAGAGCACCGCTCGGACCGTTGTTCTTGAGCGTGTCGTCGCCGCCGCCAAAAAGACTGAAGGTCCGGTTCGTCGAGTCGCCGGTGCCGGTGTAAACAATGAAATTATTGAGTCCCGTCCCGACAATGCTACCCGCGCCAGCGGCGCTGGCGACGCCGCTGTTTTTGATCGAGGATATGGAGAGATTTCCGCCATTCTGGCCGAAGAGATTGCCGGTGAAATCATTGGTGTCGTTGGTGAGCGTCACATCGCCACCTCCGACTTTGGTGACCGTAATCCCCGTGGTGTCGCTGATCTTCGAGCTGATTTTCAGGGCGTTGGTGCCGGTCACGCTCAGGCTCCCGGTGTTCTGCAACGTGATCGTGCCGCCCTTGATCTCAAGCGTGGCACCGGAGGATACGGTGATGGCGCTCCCCCGGAAAGACAGGTCGAACCCGGCTTGGTCGATGACGTGGTTACCGGCGGTGACATTGATCGCGTTGGGATACGCACCGGTGGCTCCCAGATTGGCGCCGAGGGTGACCGTGCCTCCTGTTCCGCCGAAGTTGGCGATGTTGGTGTTTCCGAAGGTGCCCCAGGCCGAGTCAGCTCCGCCGGTTGCGGCGGTGTCCCAGTTGGTGGTGGTTGTATCCCATGTGCCCGTGCCGCCTTGCGCGTCCGCACCGGTATCCGCACCGTCCCAGTAGAGGGGTGCGGCAAGGACCGGGCCGGCTGAGAGAGCGAGGGTCAATGCCGCCACGAAGCGTGTGGAACGGAGGAATGGATTGGATTGGAATTTCATGGGGTTGTTTTTGTGAGAGTCGGTGGATTTTCGGGGCAGGATGGCTTTCTTTCGGAGCTAAAACGCCTCCTTATCTGAACAAAAGATGAGAGGATGGGCGGGTTCTTCGGGTTTGGGTATCCTCATTTTGGAGGATGCCCGCAGATTTCCTGAAAATCCGACATAAAGAGCCGCCCCCCATGATCCCGGAGCACAGCGCGGAATCACGGCCGGACGATTGTAGCGGTCATGACGGCGGGAATAGGAGGCGGACCTCGGGTCGGGAGGAACGACTGGTTCGCGATGGTTCCTTGGATGCGCCCACCCATTCATGATGTCAACAGAGGTAGTGAATATGGGCCGTCCCGAAAATCGAGCGTCAATAGACAGGAATCCTCTAAAATGAGGATACCAAGCTTCCAAAACGCCTCTAGGATGGCCAGGACTCCGCGCCGATCGCGGCCTGCGTGGCAGGAGATGGCTGGAGTCGATTCCCAAAAACC
>JBEDKU010000230.1:0-5570 GCA_041172045.1 Verrucomicrobiota bacterium
GTGTTGCCGCTTTCCGCGCCGCGGGTGACGGTGCGGGAAGTTTCGAGGGTGCCGCCGGTGTTGACGTTGAGGGTGCCGGTTTGAATGGAGCCGGCGTTCGTAACACCTTGCGCATCCTCCAAGCGGGTGGTGCCCAGATAGATTGAGTTGGTGGCCGTTGATGCGCCAAGGACCGCGAAGGTGGAACCGGTGTTGATGTTGACGCTGCCGGTGGAGGTCCGGATCGTCCGGAACTTGTTGCCGCCGATGCCGACGTCCACCTGGTTGGCGGCGATGGTGAGATTCCCGCCGTTGAGGTTGACCACTCCCGTGGCGTCTGAAGATCCGGAACCGTTGGCGACGGCGAAGGGACGCTGGTTGGACGCAGCACCGGTGATGAGCATGTTTCCTCCAGATTCGACGTTCAAGGTCGAGGTGCCGGTGCCAGTTTGGTCGCCGATGATCACATCCGAGAATTGGGCCACGTTAACATTGAACGCGGTGGCGATATTCACGATCGGGGACGTATTGGTGGACTGGCCGTTCATGCCGAATCCCCCGGTCGTGAAGGTGGATGTGGTGTAGTTGGTAGTGCCGACACCGTGCACCAAGCCTCCGGTGAAGGAACTCGTTCCGCCGGACATGAGCAGCGTGCCAAGGCCGCGTTTTTCGAAATTCTGGCTGCCGGTGAGGACGGCTGAAATGGTGAGGTCGGTGGCGTTGGTGCCGTTGCCGACATCGATCACCCGCCCCGCGCCGGAAGCGGCGAGGCGGCCGGGACCGGAGATGGTGGAGACACCGTTGTTAGTGGCGTTGTAGGTGATGTTGCCGGTGAGGGAAAGCGTGTGGCCGGTGCCCAAATTGAGAGCCTGGGAAAGCCCGGCAGACGCGGCATTGCCCATGGTGAGACCGGTGGCGGTCTGAGCGGTGTTGTTCAGGTTGAGAGTGCCGCGGCGCACCGTGATGGTGCCGGTTCCGAGGGAGCTCCCCGTGGCAACCGTCAAAGTGCCGACCCGCACCTCGGTGTTGAGATAGTTGTTGCCGCTGCCGCTGAGCGTGAGGGTGTTGGAGCCTTCCTTGTTGAGGCTGCCCACCCCGGTGACCTGCCCTTGGATTTCGAGGTTGCGGGCGCTGGTGGAAATGAGGCCATCCGCGACGATCCGCGAATTGGCGTTGGTCAGTTCGATGGATCGCCCGGAGGTGAGGACGAGGTTGGCGTAGTTGATGTCGGAACCGGAGTGGGCCAGATAGGCGTCGCCGATTTTCACATCATTGGCCAGATTGCCGAGACTTTCATTGCGCTGCAACTCGACCCCGCCGCCCTGGATGTCGACCAATCCCTGATAGGTCTGGACCACGCTGTTGAAGCGGAAGGTGAGGATGCCGTTGCCAAGCTTCTGCAGGCCCTGAGTGCCGGTGGACGCGATCAATCCGCGGGGATTCCAGCCAGAACCGCCTGCGCTCCCGGTGGTGTCGAGAATGAACGCCGAGGCGGTGTTCTGGAGGGTGAGCGTGTTGGTGTTGGAGGTTCTGAAGGTGGAAAACGCCGTGGTGATCACCGCATTCAAGCGCCCGAAGCTGACGCCGCTGAGATTGGTGGTAATATCGAATCCATCCGTATCCGAAACGCTGAGGATGGTGGCGGCGTCGTTGGCCGGAACGGTGTCCGGATTCCAGTTGGTGGCGGTATTCCAGTTGATGTCACCCAAGGAATCCTTGGGACCATCCCAGATCCAAGTGGCACCGAAGGCGACGGAACTGCTCAACAGCGCGGCGATGGAACCAGCAACGATGAGTGTGGAGTGAAACAGACGGGAGTTCTTGGGTTTCATACGAGAGGATGGGAGAAAGCGGGTTTGAGTGTGAAACTCACGAATTCTCTGTCAGGCGGCAATCTGCCAGCGGGGACACCATTTTACGCATTTGGGACCCGCCAGAAGATTGGATGACAACTTGAAACGATCAGGGTGTGGCGGTGGTTTGGAAGCGGGCGAAATTTTTCACCGGTCCGGATGGCAGCAGATAGGTGATCTCCGTTCCGGTATTGGTGGTGGGTGTGACGGCGGTCCATGGATCGGAAATGCCGAGGTCAGTGGATTTTTCGATCACGTAGGTGACGTCGCCGTTGGTCACCGCTTCCGCGCGCTTGGTGAAGGTGAGGGTGCTGCCGACAAAGGTGCCGGGTGAGCCATCGGACGCCGCGGGATTGAGGGCGAGCGCGTATTCGACGAGGTTCGAAATACCGTCGTTGTCGGAGTCGCCGTTGGGTCCGCCGGTGACGCCATTGGTGGTAGCCCAGGTGGTGAAGTTTCCGCTCACCGATCCATTGATCACGTTGAGCAAGCCGTCGCCGGTGATCAGCGCCGATTCGTGGGCGGCTCCCAGCGCGACGATGGATCCGGTTCTGCCCCATTTGCCGGAGGCTTGCTGCACACCGCCGATGTAGAAACTGTGCACGGCATCGTCGCCGGAAAAAGTGAGATCCAAGGTGGCGCCGGAAGCGGCGAGACGAACTGCGGCGCTATCGGACAGCGTGTCATCGGTGGCAATGCTGAGGGTGCCGACATTGACGAGGGTATCACCGCTGTAGGCGTTCAGACCGCTGAGGGTCAGGGTGCCGAGGCCGGACTTGGTGAGGGCTCCGGGACCGGTGACGGCCTTGGCGACGCCCATCGCGCGGCCATTGGTGTCGATGGTGCCGCCAGCGGTGCCCATGGCAAACTGGGTGAGGCCGTTCACCCAGGCGGCGTTGTCCGCCGCTCCGGCGCGGAGGGTGCCGCCGTCGAGAGTCAGGTTGCCGACGGTGGTGTTGCCGTTTTCGATGCCGCGGGTGATGCTGCGGGAGGTTTCAAAAACTCCGCCGCTGTTGATGTTGATGCTGCCGGTCTGGATGCTGCCGGTGTTGGGGACCGCGCCGGCGAGTTCCAGGCGGGAGGTACCCAGATAGATCGCGTTGGTGGCGAGGGGACTGCCGAGCACGGTGAAGCTGGAGCCGCTGTTGATGTTGACGGTGCCGGTCGCAGTGAGGTTGGTGCGCAGCTTGTTGCCGCCGATGCCGACGTCCACTTGGTTGGCGGCGATCGTGAGGGAACCGCCGTTGAGGTTGACGATGCCGGTGGAGTTCGCAGACCCGGCAGCGTTGGCGACGGCGAAGGGACGCTGGTTGCCGGCGGATCCGGTGATGAGCATGCTGCCACCAGTGGCGATGTTGATCGTCGCGGTGCCTGTCCCGTTTTGGTCGCCGACGATTACATCGCTGAAACCGATCATGTTGACGTTGAAGGGGGTGGCGATGTTGACGATCGGGGAAGTGTTCGCTGACTGCCCGTTCATGCCGAATCCACCAGTGGTGAAGGTGGACGTGGTGTAGTCGGTGATCCCGTTGGCATGGTTGAGTCCAGCGGTGAAGGTGGTGGATCCACCGGTCATGAGCAATGCGCCGAGACCGCGTTTTTCGAAGTTCAGGCTGCCGGTGATCACGGCTGAAATGGTGAGGTCAGTGGCGTTGCTGCCGTTGCCGACGTCGATCACGCGGGCCGCGGTCAAAGCGGCGAGGCGGCCGGGACCGGAGATGGTGGCGACTCCGTTATTGGTGGCGTTGTAGGTGATGTTGCCGGTGAAGGAAAGCGTGTGGCCGGTGGCGAGGTTCACGGTTTGGGACTGCCCCGCGCCGAAGGCATTTCCCAAGGTCAGGCCGGTGGCGGTCTGCGCGGTGTGGTTCAGGTTCAGGACTCCGCGGCGAACGGCCAGCGTGCCGGTGCCGAGTGAACTTCCGGAACTGACGGCAAGGATGCCGTCACGCACCTCGGTGTTGAGGAAGGAATTGCTGCCGGCCCCGCTGAGAGTCAGGGTGTTTGCGCCTTCTTTATTGAGGCTGCCGATGCCGGTGACCAATCCTTGGATTTCAAGATTGAGCGCGGAGGTGCCAGCGGTGCCGTTGGTGACAATCCGGGAGTTGGCATTGGTCAGTTCGATGTCGCGCCCCGACGTCAGAACCAGGTTGGCGTAAGTGCTGCTCGAGCTGTTGTTGGTGAGAAAGGCATTGCCGATTCTCACGTCGTTGGCCAGGTCGCCGAGGCTTTCGTTGCGCTGCAGCTCGACCCCGCCGCCTTGGATATCGACGAGGCCCTGGAAGTTTTGCACCGCGTTGTTGAAGCGGAAAAGCAACCTGCCCGCGCCGGTTTTCTGGAAGCCTTGGGTGCCCGCCAGATTGGCGTAATAGTAGAGGCTGCCGCCCGAGTTGGTGACGTTGATGATCGGCGCACCCGAGGAGCTCGCGGCGGTGAGAATGTCGGTTGTCACGGCATTGGTGCCGATGACCACGGAACCCGTTGCGATGGACGAGGAGAGCGTGCCAAACGTGTAGCCGCTGAGCGGGTCGGTCAAGTTGACGGAGACCGCGGTATCGATATTGGCGACCGCGTCGATGGCATTCGGAAACACGGGGTCGGTGTTCCAGTTGGAGGCGGTGCCCCACTCGCCGTTGTTAGCACCGGTCCAGGTGGATTGAGCATGAACGTAGGAAATGGCCAGGGTGCTGACGGCGAGGATGGCGAAACGTGTGGATTTGGATTTCATAATGTAGAGTCGCTGGGTTCGAGGCTAAGCCACTGGGATTGAATCCAGCGTCCTGAGCGCTTTGGGATGATCGTGGCCACCGAGGAATCCACAACGGCGTGCGAGGACCGTCTTATTGTCCATCTGGGACATTCAACCGGAACGGTGGGGACACCCGGCAAATAACAAACCAGCCTACCGGAGCTCAGGTTCGGGCCTGTCGGCGAGCTTGGAATAAACCGGCTCAAGCGCGTGGCGTTGGCGTTGGCGCATGGATTCCCAGAGATTTCCCTGACGTTGCTTGGCGGTGGTGACCGCGAGGACGGCGGACCCGCCATCGCCCCCGTCGCGGTCGATGCGCTCCTTCAGTTGGGCAAGATAGAGACTGCGGGGAGCCACCGGCGTATTGCGGCTGTGCCAGATGCCCGGGGGACGACCGGCGAGCGCGGGTTTGCGGTCGGCACCGGTGCATCCGATGGCCCAATTCTGAGCGCCCGCCGGCCAGGGTTTCTGGCAGATTAAGGTCGCCGCCTCGCAGTTCCACAGCACCTGGGCACTGCCGGCCCAGCCGTGGCCGGTTCCGGAGGCGCCCCGATCCTGGACGTTGATCGCGCCCCCCTTGACGTTGTCGTAGAGCTGGCCACAACTCCACCGGTGGTGGGGACCGATGTCGCTGTGGCTGAGTTCCGCGAGGCAATCCAGGAAAACGGTGGGCCCCGCGTCCTTTTTGCCGGTGACGAAATCATGGCGGCCGTTACGGGCATAACAGCGCTGGATCAGCACATACTGGCCACTGCCGACAAACGAATAACGGCGTCCGCCGGCGATGGTTGATACCGGATCGATCATGGCGCAATCCTGCACCGTGATGCGTGAGGCGCTTTGCCCGACGTTCACGCACGAATCGGCGAAATGCAGCGCGGTGACATCGCGAACCCAGCTATCCACCAGGGAATCGATCCTGATCGCGTCCCAAGCATGGCGCTCGTCCTTGGTTTCAGCGCCCTTTTGGTAAATCGAGACCAGGCGGATGC
>JBEDKU010000231.1:0-5676 GCA_041172045.1 Verrucomicrobiota bacterium
ATGCCGAGCGCCTGCAGGACTTCCTCGGGATCGCGGATGCGACCTTGGCCGGTGGGAGGGACGGGATCCCTGGGGGAAGCGGCTTCGGCCCCGCTTTCCGCGATGACGGCCTTGATTTGCATGGACTTGCCCTTGCGCCAGATGTTGAGGCTGATGGTTTTGCCGACTTTCGCACGCTGGACGAGCGAGATGAGCTGGGCGGAGGTTTTGATTTTCACATCGTCCACCGACTCGACGATATCGCCGTATTGCAGGCCGGCGACCTCGGCCGGCGAGCCGGGAAGCACGCCGAGCACCGCCGCGCCGCCGTCGCCCTCGTAGCCGAGGAAGGAGCGGACCGTCGGGTCCACATCACGCACCTGGCTGATGCCGAGGAAGCCGCGGATCGGCCGGCCGCGCTCGAGGATCTGGAGCAACGCGTCCTTCACATCGTTCGAGGGAATCGAGAATCCGACGCCTTGGAAGCCGGGGTTCTGCTTGTCCGGGGAAAAAATCGCCACGTTGATGCCGATGATCTCGCCGCGTAGATTGACGAGCGGGCCGCCGGAATTTCCCGGATTGATGGCGGCGTCCGTTTGGAAAAGGTCGCGCTGGTTGTCTGAGAGCGAGCGCTCTTTGGCGGAAATGATGCCCTGCGTGACCGTCTCGCCGAGGCCGAAGGGATTTCCCACCGCCAGCACGATCTGGCCGACCTTGGCCTGTGACGAATCCCCCATCTTGAGCGGCACGAATTTTTCGTCCGCATCGATTTTCAGCACCGCGATGTCGAGCAGCGTGTCCTCACCGATCAATTGCGCGGTGTAGGTCTTGCCGCCGTGGAGAGTGACCTGGATTTTCTGCTGCCCGGCGATCACGTGGTGGTTCGTCATGACGTGGCCCTCGCTGGTGACGATCACGCCGGACCCCTGGCCCTGCGTGGGATAATTGCGCACCTGGGTCCGGCCCCAGACTTCGAGCAACTCGCTGCGGACGCCGGAGGTGTCGATGCTGACCACGGACGGCACGACCGCTTCGGTGAGCCGCGCGTATTCGTTGTTCAGACGGGAGAGCAACTCCACGTCGCCGAGATCGAGCGGGGCTTTTTCCGGAAGAGTGAAGGTTTCCGGGCGGAACGTATCGGATTTTTTGGAAAAACCGGGGATCAAGCCGCGCAAATCACCACCGGAGCGCCACGTCCGGAGCGCGGAAACGACGACGAAAGCGGTAAAAAAAACAGCGGCGAGCGCGAGCAAGCGGCGAAATGAAGGATTCATGAGAGGGTGGGTGACGCCCTCCACCATGCGCCAGAATCGCAAAGATCCAAGCGCGGAAACGGTCCGTAGCCGGTGCCCGCACCGGGCGGAAGATAATTTTTCTTCCGCCTTGGCCCGCGTTCGGAATTCTGCCAAGACGCGGCCTCATGAAAGTGCCCGTTCTTTTAGTGTGTGCCGCGCTCGCCTTCCAAGCGGCGCGCGCCGAGGTCCTGTCCGATGCGGACCGCGAGGCCTTGTTGGAAAATTTGGAAAAACTCAAGGAGTCCGTCGAATCCAAGCGTGACGCCAAGTTCCGGCTGGCCATCGCCGCCTATCGCAATGCCGTCGCCAGCGACGACGCCGCCATCGACCTCTACCTGAACTGCATGGAAAAGGTGAACTTCGAGGACCAGCAGAAGAAGCCGGCCGATTTCCGCGATTGGAAACGCAAGGAAGGCGAAAAACTCACCGATCCCGGCCTGCGTCTCGCCCTCCGCCACCAGCTCCGCTGGCTCATCCTCACCCTCCAGGCATCCGTGGAAAACGCCGACCGCGCCAAGCTGGCGGTAGACGCCCAGGAAATCGTGGACGCCATTTTCCGCGATCCCGAAAAGCTCCAGAACCAGGAAAAAACTCTCGCCCAGCCGGTCACCTCGTCGGTTTTCGCCCGGGCTTACGAGATCAACGGCGTGATGGTGGAAAAGTGGCCGTTGTCGCCCATCCAGCTGGATCAGATTTACACCGACGTCCTGCTGCCGCCGTTCCAAAAACCCGGCCGCACCGACGATCTGCGGGCGGCCTGGATCCGGCGCATCCAGCAGGAAGGCGCCAAGGTCGAGTTTTGGAACGAAAAGCCTCGGGAGGGCAAAGGGGATGGTAAAAACGAAGAAAAGCGGATCGGCATGGCCTCCGCGATGCGGCCGCCGGATTACGAGAGATTTCTCCAGGACACGGTGCCGAAACTCCAGTGGGAAATGGAGGTCGATCTTTTCCGCAACGGTGACGAAGCCGGAGCCGCCCTGCGCATGCTCGCCCATTTGGAAAAATACGTCACCCACCCGTCCATCCGCGACTGGGCCAAGGAATTCCGCGAACTGCTCAGTCCTCCAGGCGCGGCAGCCGCTCCCGAGACAACCGCTCCATGATCGGAAAGTGGACGGAAATTTTTGGTGATAGCCGACGTCCAGCGAGGCGGTAATAGCTCCGCTCCGAACGCACCCCTTTATGAAATTCCTCCATCGCTTTTTCATCCTCGCGACCATTCCCGCCGCCCACGCCTGGTCCCCCAGCCAAGAACCGCCCGCGATGCCGATGGGTTCGTTTGTCCTGCCGGAAGGATTGGAAATCGCCCCTTGGGCGAGTTCGCCCGCGCTTTTTAACCCGACGAACATCGACATCGACCACCTCGGCCGGATCTGGGTGGCGGAGGGAGTCGCCTACCGTGGCAAGGCGTCGCGACAGCCGGCGGGCGACCGGATCGTGATTCTCGAAGACACCGACGGCGACGGGAAATCGGACAGCTCCAAGGTTTTCTGGCAGGATCCCGAGTTGGTTTCCCCGCTAGGCATCGCGGTTTTTGACAACGTGGTCGTCGTCTCCCAGCCGCCGAACCTGCTCAAGCTCACCGACGTGAACCGCGACGGGAAGTTCGACCCCGCCGCCGGCGACACGCGGGAAGTCCTGCTCACCGGATTCAACGGGAAAAACCACGACCACTCGCTGCATTCCCTCACCGCCGGGCCGGACGGGAAATGGTATTTCAACCAAGGCAACACCGGCGGGATTTTCACCGACAAATCCGGCAAGAAATTCCCCGTCGGCAGCACCTACTACAAGAGCGGCGGCGGCGAGTGGCCGATGGATACCAAATCGGCCGCCGGAGAAACCAGCGGCGACGGATTCGTCTACGTCGGCGGCTTCACCGTGCGGATGAATCCGGACGGCACCCACGCGGAAATCATCGGCAACGGCTACCGGAATTCCTTCGAACAGACGATCAACTCCCGCGGCTACGTCTTTCAAAACGACAACGACGACCCACCGGCCTGCCGCACCAGCCATGTGCTGGAGCACGGCAACGCCGGCTTTTTCTCCATCGACGGGAAACGCACTTGGCAAGCCGACCAACGACCGGGTCAGGACACGCCGACCGCGCATTGGCGGCAGGAAAACCCCGGCACCATGCCCTCGGGTGACGTTTACGGCGGCGGCTCGCCCACCGGCATCGCATTCTATGAAAACGGCGCGCTGGGTGAGAAATTCACCGGCACGCTGCTTTCCTGCGAGGCCGCGCGGAACGTGATTTTTAGTTACCAGCCCGCCATGGATGGCGCGGGATTCAAGCTGGAGCGCACGGATTTCCTCACCACCAATCCCGAAAAACAATTCGACGGAGCCGACTTCACCGGCGGGGCGAAAAAGCACGCCGCGATGGCGGATGCGGACAAAACCCGCTTCAATTTCCGCCCGTCCGACATCTGCGTCGGCCCGGATGGCGCGCTCTACGTCGCCGACTGGACCGACCCGCGCGTCGGCGGCCACGACACCCAGGACAACGCCGCCTCCGGCATCATCTACCGGATCGCGCCGAAGGGATTCAAACCCGCCGTGCCGAAAATCGACCTCACCACCCTCGACGGTGCCGTAGTCGCCCTGAAATCCCCTGCGGTGAACGTCCGCTCGCTCGGCTACCAGAAACTGAAATCCACCGGCCCCGCCGCCTACGATGCGGTCGCGAAAATCCTCGACGACTCGAATCCCTTCATCGCCTCCCGCGCCATCTGGCTGCTGCCCTACCTCGGCGACAAAGGCCGCGCCAATTTGGATTCCCTCATCGCCGGATCGAACGCCGCCGACCGCCTCACCGCCTTCCGCGCGATCCGCCGCACGGATGGGAAAATTGACGCGCTGCCCTACGCCCTCAAGCTTTCCACCGACGCGGCACCGGAACTCCGCTCCGAGGCGGCGCTGGCCATGCGTTACCGCAGCTTCGAGCAGGCCCGTGAAATTCTCATCAATGTCGCCATCCGCTACGACGGCGAGGACCGCGCGTATTTGGAATCGCTCGGCCTCGGTGCCGGTCACCACACCGCGGATCTTTGGAAAGCCGTGGGTCAGAAAATTCAACCCGGCGAGCCGGAAAAATGGTCCGACACCTTCGCCCGCCTCACCTGGCGGCTCATGCCGGAAGCCGCCGTGCCTTCGCTCAAAGCCCGCGCCGCCGCTGGAAATCTCAGCCCGGACCAGCGCAAACTCGCGGTGGATTCCATCGCCTTCATCAAGTCCAAGGCGTCCGCCGATGCCCTGATGGATCTCGCCGCCAAAGACTCCGCTGTCCGCGGGCAAGCCGTCTGGTGGCTGACCAACCGCAACGAGGGCGAATGGGCGTCCTTCGATTTGAAACCCGAGCTGGGAAAACGCGGCCTGATCGAAAAGCCCGTGGCGCTTGTCGAAATCACCGTCCCGGAAAAACCAAGAAGCACCCAGTTCACCGTCGCCGACGTGATGGCCCTCCAGGGCGATGCCTCCCGTGGCAAGACCGTCGCCGGTCGCTGCGTCATGTGCCATAAAATCGGCGACGCCGGTCCGGAATACGGACCCGCGCTCAAGGGCTTCGGCAGCCGCCAGCCGCCGGAAATCGTCGCCCGTAGCATCGTCGAGCCGTCGTTCGACATTTCCCACGGCTTCGAGGGCACCGCGATCAATCTCAAGGACGGCAAGTGGATCGACGGCCGCATCATCGCGGATGGAAATCCGGTCGTCATCACCTCCACCGGTGGATTCACCCAGAAGGTTCCCAAGAAGCAAATCGCCAGCCGCAAGGACATGGACCGCTCACTCATGCTCGGCGCCGACCAACTCGGCATGACCGCCCAGGACGTGGCGGATGTGGTCGAGTGGATGAAGACCTATTGAGCCGGCAGGTTCTTGTGCGAACCATCGCAGAGCGGTGGATTCGCGGTGTGCTTGCACTGGCACCACCAGACGGTTTTTTTCTCAGCCACCTCGTATTTCACCGGTTGAAGGCCGGTGCCCTTGTGGGAGCCGTCGCAAAACGGCGGGTGGCTTGAGCGTCCGCAGGAGCACCACCAATGAGTGCCGGCCTCCACTTCAAGAGCCAGCGGTTTCGTATCGCAAATGATCGGTTGTTCAGCCATGCGGCGAACTTAACCACCGTCGGCTTCAGCGCGAGTCTGAAACGGAAACGACCTCCAGTTTCCCGGCCGCGACGTCAACCGCCGCGGTGGCCGGTTTTTTGTCGAGCTTCGGATACCTTTGGGAGGGCACTTCGTTGAGAAACGTTGCTCCGAGCCACCCTGCGAGGAGGATCGACGAACCACTTACAAAACGGCGGGTATTCATCAATTGATACGGAAATGTTTACTATTTCCGTCCGCAGGTTCTGATTTGTTCATCGGGAAATAGCAACCCTAAAGATGCAGTC
>JBEDKU010000232.1:0-5097 GCA_041172045.1 Verrucomicrobiota bacterium
CCTTTCTGGACATCAGCGTGGCCAAGGCGCTGGAAGTGAAATTGCATGACATCCAGGTCGGTCTCAAAACCCGTCTCGCCGGCGAGTCCGCGAAGTTGGACAAGGCAAGGGGGGACCTGAAGGCCGAACGTCAACGGGCTGGCAAGGGCGATGGTCAATCTCCTGGGACCGCCTGAACCTCACCAATCACCGGATACCCATGAATCTCAACACCACCAAAAAGGCAGGGTCCCTGCGCCGCCGTGCCGAGCGGGATCCCCGGATGCAGGATCCGCCGCCGCTGCCTCGGACCGAGGCCGACGCGCTCCGGCTGGTTCACGAACTCGAGGTCCACCAGATCGAGCTGGAGATGCAGAACATCCAACTCCTTCATGCGCGCGATGAAGCGGAGGCGATTCTGGAGAAATACACCGATCTCTATGATTTCGCACCCGTCGGTTATTTCACACTAACCGCGGACGAAAGCATCCGGCTGGTGAATCTCACCGGTTCCGTTCTGGTCGGCGTCGAGCGCTCGAAATTGATCGGACGTTCTTTTGGAGTGTTGTTATCCCGTGAGGATCGCAGCCGGTTCAGGACCTTTCTGCAACAGGCTTTCGCCAGCGAGGGCAGGCAGTTCGCTGAATTTGAACTGGCTGGCAGCGGCATGTTTTCGCGGGTGGTGAACATCGAGGCGCAGCGCTCATTCCATGGTTCGGAGTGCAATGCGGTGATGGTGGACATCACGGAGCGCAAACGGGCGGAGGAGACGTCGTCTCGCAGCGCGGAGTTGTTTTCAGCACTCATCAGCCTGGCTCCCGCCGGTGTTTACGTCGTGGATTCGAGCTTCCGCCTGCAACAGGCCAATCCCATTGCAATGCGGGTTTTTGAGAACGTCCATCCACTCATCGGGCGGGACTTTTCCGAGGTGATACGGAAGATCTGGCCGCGGCGGATCGCGGATCAGATCGTCGGGAATTTCCGGTGGACGTTGGAGTCGGGCGAGTCCTTCCTGTCTCCGCCCTTTCACGAGCGGCGGCGGGATACCCGCTTGAAGGAGGACTATGAATGGCAGATCCAACGGGTCACCCTTTCTACGGGCGAGTACGGCGTAGTCTGCTTTTTCAGCAATATCACCGAGCGGGTGAGGGCGGAAGCCGCGCAGCGCCGCGTGGATGTGCTGGCCAGCTCGAACCTCAAACTCAAAGAGGAGATGATCCGCCGTCAAGTGGTGCAGGAAGACCTGCGGGCGGTCCGGATCGAGCAGAGCAGGCTTCTGAAACAATCACGTCTCCAGCAGAAACAGATGAGGGAGCTTTCACACCGGATTTTGGAAGCGCAGGAAGACGAGCGCGAACGCATCAGCCGCGAGTTGCACGATGTGATCGCCCAGACCTTGGTCGGCATCAATGTGCATTTGGCGGCGCTGAGCGAGGCGAGCGCGTCCGATCCGGTCGGCCTGCAAACGCAGATTTCCCACACGCATCTGTTGGTGGAGAACGCGGTGGAGATCGTCCACAACTTCGCCCGGGAACTGCGCCCGACGATGCTCGATGACCTGGGGCTGATCCCCGCGCTTCAAACTTTCATGAGGGAGTTCATCGCGGAAACCGGCATCCGGGTCAGTCTCAAGGCCTCCGCGAAAGTGGAACAATTGACCGGTGCGGTGCGGGCGACTCTCTATCGGATTGTCCAGGAGGCTCTCACCAACGTCTCCCGCCATGCGAAAGCCAGCCGGGCGGAGGTGAGGATCGAGTGTCTTGACGACACGATCTCCATGGTGATCCGGGACAATGGACAAGGGTTCAACACCCGCGGGAAAAAGCACAACCGGCTCGGCCTCGTCGGCATGAGGGAGCGGGTCGAGATGATCGGCGGCAGCTTCGGTGTGGAGTCGGCGGCTGGAGAATCCACCACGGTTCACCTGGAGATCCCGATGGGCAAGAACGTGGCGCGCCTCCGCGGGAAGCGTGACAGCGAAAAGTAGGGTTACACCCCATGGCGATGCGCCTGCTTGCTCGCTAGATTTTTCGCCATGGACAAACTACAAGCCAAAGGCGAATGGAACATCATCAAGGGCAATCTCAAACAGAAATGGGCCACCCTCACCGATGATGATCTGCAGTTCGCGGAGGGGAAGCAGGACGAACTCCACGGCCGGATCCAGAAGCGCACCGGGGAGACTCTCGAATCCGTTGAGAAGGCCATCGGGGATTTCCGTTCCGCTTTGGGTTCCAAGGCCGGGTGAACCGACGCAGATCCAACCATCGAAAGAACCGCAATCATGTTAATGACCATCGCCATCGTGCTCATCGTCCTCTGGGCGCTGGGCCTTGTCACCAGCACGACCATGGGTGGATTGATCCACATTCTGCTGGTGATCGCCATCATTGTCGTCCTCGTGAGAGTGATCCAGGGACGCCGTTTTCTCTGAGGATGTTTTAGAGCTTCCTGCCAGGAAGATTGACATTACCTATCAAAATGATTTTGGAAACCCGGCGGGGCCGAGCTCCGCGCGGGCTTGAACCGTCCGGATGATTTCGGCACTCCGTCCATCGGCCCGGGTGCCACCACTTCCACGCCCGTCGATGGCCAGATGGCGGCCGACCGCGCTTGGTTCGATCTGGGGGCCTATCTCTTCCTGCGTGTGGACGGCCGGGCCGTGGCACGCAATATTTTCCTCGATGGCCACACGTTCAGCGACAGCCCGTCGGTGGACAAATATCCGTTGGTTGCCGACTTGAGCGCAGGGGTCGCGATGAACATCAAGAACATGAAGATCGCTTACGCAATGGTCTATCGCACCGAGGAATTCAAGGGCCGGGATGAAGGCCAGGTCTTCGGCACGGTCTCTTTCAAGTGGACGTGCTAATCCCGGACCGCCGGCGGAGCGGGGGAGTGCCGCTCCCCTGTAAGCCGGATTCTGTCCACCCCTTGCGGAGCTGGACGGCCATTTCTCTCACCCCGCCGAGGCGGGGCGCCCTGATTGCGCAGAGTGCGACTAATACCCGGAGATTAACGGGCGGGCCGCCCTTCCCCTGTTCTGTCTTGCACCACGCGAGGTTTGCCGTGCCGTCCGGTTACCCGGATTCGCGGTGGGCTCTTACTCCACCATTTCACCCTTGCCTGTGTCCTTGCGGACCATCGGCGGTATCTTTCTGCTGCACTGTCTGTCCGGGTTCCTCTCGTTACCCGTCCCTCACTTTCATGAGGCGCGTTGCCCTGTGGTGTCCGGACTTTCCTCACCTCCACTTGCGCGGAACTGCGACCGTCCGGGGAGCGGCAGAGCCAAGCTGTCCCGGTGACCGATCGATTCCAAGCAAAAGCTCGCGATTTCTTTCCACGCCTCACGCGCGACCGCGGGCGGCGAGCAGCTTGTCCACATACTTCGCCAGCATGTCGGTCTCCAGATTCATCGCCTGGCCGATCACCGCGCGGTGGAGGTGGGTGTGTTCCCAGGTGTGCGGGGTGATCCAGAAGACCGCGCCCTCGGGGGTGAGTTCGGCGATAGTTAGGGAAATGCCGTCGAGAGTCAGCGAGCCCTTGTCAATGCAGAGGCGGTGGATTTCCGGCGGCAGGGCGACGCCGACGATGTGGTCCTGGCCGCTGGCTTCGAGGCGGGTGACTTTCCCGGTGCCATCGACGTGGCCCTGGACGAAATGGCCGCCGAAACGGTCGCCGACCATCATGGCGCGCTCCAGATTGACCAGGGATCCGGTGGCGAGGCCGCCGAGCGAGGTGACCCGCAGGGTCTGGGCTAATAAGTCGAAGGAAGTGCCGCCGGGGGCGAGGTCGGCGACGGTGAGGCAGCAGCCGTTGATGGCCACCGAATCGCCGAGCGCGAGTTCGGCGGCGAAGGGGGTGTCGAGGGTGAGCCGTGCTTGTTCGCCTTTCGATTCAAGGCTGAGCACGGTGCCCGTGGCTTCTACGAGTCCGGTGAACATGGGGTGTTAGTGGGTGGCGGGTGCGCTGGTTTCGGCCGGCTTGACCGGGCTGAACATTTCGTCGATTCCCCGGTCCGGGACAAACATCATGCAAAGAGCGACGATGATGGTGGGGAAAAGCGCGGCGAGCGCGAGCTTGACCGGAGAAACCCCCTCGCCGAAAAATCTTCCGAGCAGCGCCTGGCCGGCGGGGTTCGGAGCGTTGGCGATGACGGTGAGCCCGCCACCGGTGACGGCGCCCGCGAGCACGGCATATTTCAATTGCGGGGAAAGCCCTTCGACCTGGCTGGCGAGGAAGGTGATGGCGGCATTGTCATTGAAGGAAGTTAGGATCGTGGCGCCGAGGAAGAGCGGGACCTCCGTGAGGCTGGAGATGATGGGGGCGAGCCACCAGCCTTGCAGGCCGCCGTGGATGACGAGACCGGCGAGGAAGAATCCGACGAGGATGGGGCCGCGGAGATTGATTTCGTTCTGGTGGTGGGCCGTCGCCTGTTGGAAGGCCAGGAAGAACAGGAAGCCGCCGATGAAGAGTGGTGGGTAATGGGAGAACGCGACCGTCCATGCCATGAACGCGAGGTGGGTGAGCGTCACGAAAAGTGGCACGGGACGGTTGTTTCCAATCAGGTCACCCGTGCCGTCACCATCGTGGTCACCCGCGCGCTCGGCGAGGGTCGTGAGCTCCTTGCGGAAGCAGAAGTAGTAAACGAGGCTCGAAATCACGATGGAAATGACCGCCTTGTCGCCGAAGTTCAGCAACATCTCCATGGAGGTCAGGCCCCATTTCTGCGCCACCATCAGCACCGGCGGAGCCGCGAAGTTGGTGAGGACGCCGCCGATGGAAACATTGACGAAGAGCAGTCCGAGGGTGGCGTAGGAAAACCGGGACGACGGATTCAGGTGATAGAACTTCTTGGCCAGCAACATGGCGGCGATGGTCATGGCGCCTGGTTCGGTGATGAAGGAACCGAGGATGGGGGCCACGATCATGATCGAGAGCCACCAGGCCGCCGGGGTCTGTTTGCCGATGCGGGCGAAGAAGCTGAGGCAGGATTCGGCGAAATTCAGGATCGGCCGGGTGGAGGCGAAGGCCATGATGACGACGACGAAAAGCGGTTCGGTGAAGTTCACGGCGGTGATGTAGCTTTTGACGGTGGCGAGGTCGTAGAAGGAAAAC
>JBEDKU010000233.1:0-3281 GCA_041172045.1 Verrucomicrobiota bacterium
ATCCGGCCACGCGGATTTCGGAAAAACCGGTAACGACAAACCCGACGGCCCGGTGCCCGCCGGCGTGGACTACGACCTCTGGACCGGCCCCGCGCAAATGCAGCCCTTCAACCCCTGCCGCTTTCACAAGAACTGGCGCTGGAATTACAACACCGGCGGCGGCCAGCTCATGGACTGGATCGGCCACCACTGCGACATCGCCCACTGGGGTCTCGCCAATCCGAAATACGGCTGCGACCCGGACGACGCCGTCGGCCCGCTCGAACTCTCCGCCACCGCCGAGTTCCCCGCCAAAGACGCGGTTTGGAACACCGCCACCAAATACCGCATCGAAGCCAAGTATCCCAACGACATCGAGATGGTCATCGCCGGCGGCCACAAGGACATCCAGGGCGGAGCCAAATGGATCGGCCCGAACGGCTGGGTCAGCGTGGACCGCGGGAAATTCACCGCCTCCGACGTCCAGTGGATCCGCGACATCCAGGTGCTTGATAAAAAAGGCGAACTCGAAATCCCGCTCTATCGGAGTCCCGGCCATTTCCGCGAGTTCATCGATTCCATCAAGTCGCGCAAACGCACGCTCACCCCGGTGGAAATCGCCAACCGCTCGCAGACTCCCGGCCACCTCGGCTACATCGCCGCCGTCACCGGCCGCAAACTGAAATGGGACGCCGCCAAACAGGAAATCATCGGCGACCCGGAAGCCAGCGCGATGATGCAGCCGAAAATGCGCGCACCCTGGCATATTTAGTCGGTTAGTGAAAACCTCACCCGCTCCCTTGGTATTCCAGAACAACCACATTTCATGAAATTAGAAAAAACCGCCACCCGCCGTGATTTTCTTAAATCCAGCGGCCTCGCCACCGCCGCGCTCGGCTTCCCGACCATCATCCCCGCCCGCGTCCTCGGCGCGGACGCCCCAAGCAAGAAAATCAACATCCTCCAGATCGGCTGCGGCCGCATCGGCCGCGACATGGACATGCCCGGCATTCTCCGTCAGGACGCCGCGCGCCTGGTCGCCGTCTGCGACCTGGACTCCCTGCGCCTTGGCGACGGCAAGGAAATGGTCGAGTCCGCCTATCGGAAACGCGGCATCAACCTCACCTGCGCCACCTACGGCGACTACCGCGAGGCCCTCCAGCACCCCGACATCGACGCCGTCTCCATCAGCACGCCGGACCACTGGCACGCCGAACCGGTGATTGCCGCCGCATTGTTAGGAAAGGACATTTACGTCCAGAAACCCCTCGCCATGACCGTCACGGAAGGACGCGCCGTCAGCGACATCGTCCAGGCCAAACAGCGCATCTTCCAGATTGGCAGCCAGCAGCGTTCCAGCGCGAATTTCCGCATCGCCTGCGAGATGGTCCGCAACGGCCGCATCGGCAAGGTGCACACCATCAAGATCGGCCTGCCTAGCGATCCCGCCGGCGGCAGCACCGAGGAAATCCCCGTGCCGTCCACTTTCAACTACGCCATGTGGCTCGGCTCCACGCCGCTCGCCCCCTACACCAAGGACCGCGTCCATGCCCAGGGCGCGGACGTCAAAGCCCGCTTCAACGGCCGGCCCGGCTGGCTGCGCATCGAGGACTATTGCCTCGGCATGATCACCGGCTGGGGCTCCCACCACGTCGACATCGCCCACTGGGGCATGGGCACCGAACTGACCGGCCCGCTTTCCATCGAGGGCACCGCCGAGTTCCCCAAATCCGGTCTCTGGAACGTCCACGGCCCCTATCACATCGAGATGAAATACGCCAACGGCGTCACCGTCATCATCGACCACAAGCTTCCTAACGGCGTCCGTTTCGAAGGCAGCGACGGCTGGATCTTCGTCACCCGCGGCGCCGAGCGCGTCACCGCCTCCGATCCCATCCCCACCGGCGCGGCCGCCAAGTCCCTCGTCGCCAGCAATCCCGACATCCTCCTCACCCCGCTCGGTGCCGGCGACATCCGCCTCCATGAAAGCCCGAAAGGCGACCACCATCTCGACTGGATCACCAGCATCCAGACCCGCAAGCCCGCCGTCACCACCGCCGAGATCGGCCACCGCTCCACCAGCGCCTGCATCACCGGCTGGATCGCCATGAAGCTCGGCCGCAAGCTTACCTGGGACCCCGCCACGGAAAAATTCATCGGCGACGACACCGCCAACTCCATGCTCAGCCGCCCCCAGCGCGCGCCCTACGGCATCGATCACATGAAAAAATCCTGAGATCGAAACGCGACCCTCAACCTTCAATGATCTAACGCGGGCCACAAACGGCACCCGAAAGCTTCAAAGTGGCGGTCGAATCCGAAAACCAGCTTCATCTTGTTTTGCTTTATCAGAACTGCGGAAAGACAATCGGTAAAGGAGACTCCCTGATCCGCGAATTTCCTCATCATCACGAAGGCTTGGGACAAATCCGTTTCGTCCGCACGCAACCATTCGATGCCGGCGGCCAGCACGTCCTCACCCCATTGGGCCGCAAACGCATAATTGCTGCGGCGGGCGAGTAGCGTCGCGGATTCGTCCAGGACATGCTCGCTGGAAACCAGTTGATAACCGCGCTCCTCAGCCTCGCGCCACCCCTGGCATGCGGTCTGATGATGCTGATCATTGGCAATCTCCCTCGCCAGGAAAGCACCCGTATCCACAAACAACCGCTTCATGGTCCGTAAAGATGGGAATCATGATTCGCCGCCATGTCATCCGGTCCCGCCCCTGTCCAAGGTTGTCGGGAAAAAAACCGGGGCCGGCTGGTTGGCGCGCCCGCCTCATCCGCAGCAAGCCGACGGCGGATCAATTCGCTGAGGGAAATGCCCAGAGCCCTAGCCTCCCGGTCCGCCTTGCGGCGTAAATCGGAGGGCAACAAAATCGTAGTTCGGTGCATATGGCATGCGTAACGCTCACATATGGCGGCGTCAACACCACACTTCCCGATAGCCACGTGTTTCGATAAAATGCGGCAGAAAAAATTCCGCTTTCATCAGTCACATCAATTCCATCCTCCGCTTAAAACTGTTCGCTTGAACATTAAAAATTTCCAGTCCATCGTCCGCCCATGGGCGCGTCGACAGCGGAAATTCTACGTCAGCAACTGCGGGAAAAGTTCCCGCAGGCCCACGGCGTGCGGACGGATCCCGCCCCGGTAATCCAACAAGGAAAGCCGTTCGAGCGCGCCAGTTTCCCTGCCGGAGCCATTTCGGAAGTGATTCCCGCCGGTCCCGTCGCCGGGCTTTTGTTACTGGTCGCCGGTCTTCTGGGCGACCCGGAGGAATCCAGCCCCCATCCCGAG
>JBEDKU010000234.1:0-4103 GCA_041172045.1 Verrucomicrobiota bacterium
GGTCGGCGCAACGTTGACGTGTGTGATCGTGCCGGTCCACTCGTTGTTGCCGGATACATTCAGCAAGTTCTGGGTGGAAGAACTATTGGAGTTCAAAGTCAAAGCTTCGGCCGCGAAAACCACTCCTCCCTGCAACTGCAATGATCCAACATTGGCGACCGTTGTGCCGCCCGTCGTGCTGCCAAGTGCATTGGCGTGCTGGATATTCAGGGCGCCTGTGCTGACGGTGGTGAGGCCCGTGTAGCTGTTATCGCCGGAGAGAGTCAGTGTGCCGACATCGGTTTTGGCAATGGCGAGGTTGTTTTCGCTCGTGCCGGCACCACCGAGGGTTCCGCTGAAGGAATTACTCGTAGCGACGCTCAGGGTGAGGGTTGAGGTCGAGGCATTGCCACCCACCACAGAACCACCGAGGCCGGTCGTGGTCAGACTGGCAAGAGTCTGAGTGCCCACTGCGGCGCCGCCGAGCACGAGTTTGCCAGTCGTGCCAGTGTCGCCGAGAACGACGGAGCTTGTGGCGAGAATGCGCGTAACACCGTCGAGTGCGAGTGATCCGTTCTTGATGGCCGTGCCTCCGGTGTAGGTGTTTGTATTGGTTAGGGTGAGCTTGCCAGTACTACTCTTGGTGAGACCTCCGTCGAGGGTCGCTCCCAGTGCCGTATCGTGAACCAACGCCTGGCCGATGGTGATGTCGAAGGTGTTGGTGTCGACCTTGGCGCCTCCGACCTGAACATTGGCCGTGGTCAGGCCGGTCATGAAGGTCGTGTTGGCGATGCTGGCCTGAAGCGTGCCTCCGTTGAAGTTGAAGATGTTGGTAAAAGTAGGGCTAGCAGCGGCAGTTCCAGTGTAGATCTGACCCACAGTAAGAGTTCCACCGTTGAGGCTAGCGGTGCGGGTGCCACTGGCGTTGGCTGTTCCGGCCCCGAAACGCAGACCGGCATAGGCACTTGCAGCCGGAAGAACTCCGGTAGTGCCGACCGTGACGGCGCCCGCATTCACTTGTCCGCCGTCGATGGTGAGCATACCACTCGCTGATGCACCACCAAGAATGAGTGCTTGGTTGTTACCGTTTGTGACGGTGCCGCCCGTCTTGACCACCAAGGAGCCGCCAGTTGCGCTACCAATAACGATGGATGTTCCGTTCGGATTTGTAGCCGTGACGTAGGCGGTCCCTGGAGATTGGCCAAAATAGCCGCCCGAGTTCACGTTCACAATGGTTCCATTCGTGATCGAGAGCGTGCGAGTGCCGGTTGAACCAGATTGCGTGTTGATCAATTGCGCCCCCGTGGAGCTTTGGTCGGCACTACCAATGTTGAGGGTTCCGCCGGATCCCGAAGCCGTTGTGATAATATCGTTTGAGCTTCTCGTCACCGTGACACTCGAGCCGATGGTGGCGACCACCCCGCTTGCCAATGAGGTGTTGCCTGATGTTGTGATCGTCTGCGCGGAGGCGGCACTCAGAGTGTAGCCAGACCTGTTGAAAAGCAACCCGGTGGTGGAAAAGTTATCAGCCACTGTGACCACGAACGGGCCATCCGCTCCGCCAAAAACCGGGCGATTTCCGGTTGCCCAAATTACATCCGTAGTTCCACTAAACCAATTCGTGTTAGTAGCGTTCCAGATGCCACCGCCAGAGCCGGTGTTCGAACCTGTTGATACGGGATCCCAGAAGAAATCCGCCGCCCGGGCGGACTGCACGCTGGCGAGAAGCAGGATCGGCGAGAATACCGATGATAGAAGAGTGACGAACTGGTTAATGCGGGTGGGTTTCATAGTGGATTTTTTGTAACAATCGAGATTGGGCTGGAATCGAGCTTGGGCGGATGATGATTTCTGAGCGATGGGTTTGGCGAAAGGGCATCTTGAACCGCTTACGGGGTTTTCCCTCTTATGTGAGTTCGAGACATATCTTTCATCAAACAACGTGCGGCGCAAAGTCCCCAAAGCGGGGACAAGATTTGATTTTGATTGCCTGTCTGTTTTGAAAACGATGATGAAAGTCCTCCCGCCCAGCCGGATGTTCTGGCCGAGAAATTACACTCACGGTCCGGTGACTCTGAGGCGGGCGAAGTTCTTAGTGCCGGCAGGAAAGGTATATGTCACTGTGTTACCGGAGAAGACCACTTGGTTAGCACCCGCACCCAGAGCCGCTGTTCCCCAAACGCCGGCAAGTGTGGTGGAGGTTTCCACTACGATGTCAGTTCCATAGGCACCGGCGTAAGCGCTGGCCTTGGTCCAGGTCACGGTGTTACTGGTCACGCCGGGCAATGAGGTAAAGCCGGTGGTGTTGGCGGTGGGCAAAGTGGGCCCGCCAATGAAGTATTCGACACCGTTAGACACGCCGTCATTGTCATGATCGTCGTTGAGATTGGCACCCGCTCCGTTGATGGAGGCCCAGGACGGGTATCCAGCAGCGGGAGCACTGGAAACGGTCAGGGTGCCGTCACCGGTAATTTGAGAAATCCCAATGATGGGGGAAATCGATCCGGTTTTCCCGTAAACACCGTCAGCCAACTGGGTGGCACCGATGATCAACTTGGCCACCTTATCGGTGCCGGTGTAGGTGAGATCCAAGGTCGCGTCGGAAGCGGCGATGGTGACGGTGGAGGCGTCGTTACCCGAGTTGGCATTGAGCGGATTCGGCGCATTGCTCAGTCTCAGGGTGCCCGAATTGACCGTGGTATCACCGCTGTAGGTATTAGAGCCGGAGAGCGTTAATACGCCCGTGCCAAAATTGGGATTGGCGATATTGCCCGAACTCGCCATGACCAACGACCCGCTGCCAGTGAGATTTCCAGACAAGTCAGCCCCACCGATAGCGCCCCCAGCGGCTAGCATTCTGGTTCCGCCGAGTTGGACCGTCAAGGTGCCGGCTAAAGCCAAGCCGTTGCTGATGGTAAGGCTGGCCGTATTCGCATCGTCATTATTGAAAATGACAGAGCCGCTTCCTGGTAGTGTGACGTTGCTTAAAGTCGATGCAACCCGTGCACAGATACCGGCACCGCTTGAGACGGTGATGGCATTGTTATTATTGGAGGCTACACCAAAAACCAAGAGACCTGCGGCAACATCGACCGTCGCCGCGGATGGCAATGCTGAAGCGCTGTTGTTAATAAAAACACGAGCACCAGAATTACTGATTTCCAGCGCGCCGAAGCTGTTACCAGAATTTTGGAGATTAAAGACCCCACCAGCAGGAAGTTTTAAAGTGCCATTCCCAGTGACAGGGCCTGATAGAACCTGAGCCGATGTGTTCGTCTTCTCAACCGTCGTTCCAGAAGCCAAAGAGACGGCGCCTGCTGCGGCTAACGATCCACTTCCGCTGAGCAGCAGTTTGCCTTCACTGATCGTCGTGCCACCATCGTAGGTATTGGCCGCAGTGAGGGTGAGGGTGCCTGAGCCGCTCTTGATGAGGCCTCCGTCGGGGGTTGCGACCAGAGCAGGATCGTGGATCAGCGCTTGACCGACGGTGATGTCGAATCCGTTGGTATTGATTTTGGCACCTCCAACTTGAACGTTCGCCGCAGTCAGCCCTGTCATGAAGGTCGTGTTGCTGATGATGGCCTTGAGGGTGCCGCCATTGAAGTTCAATGTGTTGGTGGCTGTCGATCCAACTGCGAGAGCTCCTATGAATACTTGGCCAACAGTGAGGGTGCCGCCGTTTAGATTGGCAATGCGAGTCCCACCGGTGTTGCCCGTGCTTCCGCCGAAGCGTAAGCCTCCGTAAGCGGCCGGAAGCACAGGGCCACCTCCGCTGAGAGTCGTGATAGCCCCTCCATTGACATCTCCGCCGTCGATGGTGAGCGTGCCGCTGGCGGCAGCTGCTAGACCAACGATCACCTGGGTGTTGTTCCCCGCAGTGACCGTGCCGCCGGGTTTAACCACTAAAGTCCCACCTGCCGCAGCATTACCAACACCGATGGTGGTTCCGTTCACGTTCGGCGCGGTGTAATTGGTAACACTGCTATCGCCCAGATAGCCTCCGCTGTTTACATTCACGGTCGTGCCCTTTTCAATGATCAGAGTTCGGGCACCAGTCGAACCAGACTGGCTGTTCACGTACCTCGCATTTGTAGAGAGTTGGTCGGCGCTGCCGATATTGAGTG
>JBEDKU010000235.1:0-4180 GCA_041172045.1 Verrucomicrobiota bacterium
TCGTTACGACAGCCGCAATCTTTGGTGGTCCGAACCCGTCGAGGGGAAAACCACCAACGGCAAGACCGCCTTCCGCCACGGGAAGAAGGCCATCGCGGTGTATTTCGACGGCTGCACCGCATTCATCAGCCGGGAGGACATCAATCGCTTCGATGCCAACGGCGGCAAGAAGAACGTCTTTTGGAACGGGCTTTTCCAAGTCCCCTAAACTCTCTCACTGCAAACTTCCTCCCAAGATTCACACAACAAACGGAAAATCCGAAAAAACCAGCCTCACAAACATGCCATTATGAAAACCTCGAGATTCAACCTCTTCGCCACGAGCTTTTCCATCAGCCGCGCCGCTTACCTGCTGGCGCTCGCCGTCAATTTCGCCATGCCTTCAGCCCAGGCGGTTGAAAAAGTGTGGGGTGGTGTCGGCTCCACGACAACAACCGTCACCTTCAACAGCGCTTCGAACTGGGACGGTGGTGTTTCTCCCAGTGGAAGTATCACCGGCGATACGGTGGCTTTCGGAACCACCGGAAATATTGCCCCTGAACTGAATACCGCGACGCGCTCGGTTCTGGGTTTCACTTTCAACTCCGGAGCGAATGCCTTCACCTTTGGCAGCACGATTGTTGGCGGCGACGTCCTTTCGATCGGTGCCAGCGGCATCGCTAACAGCGCGACCGGCACACAAACCTTCGGCAGTGCCATCACCGTGGTAGTGGGAGCCAGCCATACATGGAACACCGTTGCCGGTGGAACCTTGCAGATCGATGGCATCGTGGACCTCAGTAACAGCTCGACCACCCGGAACCTAATCATTGCTGGCGCGGGCACCACCAATGTCAGCAACACGATCCGGAACAGTTTTGCGAATACCAACACCCTTACTGTCACATCCACCGGAACCACCACCCTCTCCGGAAATAACGCCTACAGCGGCCTCACCACCATGAACGCCGTGGGTGGCACCCTCAATCTCAGCGGGAACAATTCGGCTGCCATCGGCGGTGTCACCCTCACCGCAGGCACTCTGAATGTGAAGAACGCCAACGCACTTGGCACCGGGGCCGTCTCACTCGCATCGTCTTCGGCCCTGGACAACACCAGCGGTGCCGCGATCACGAACCTTGGCAACAATCCGGTCACCTGGGGCACCAACTCCACGACTGCGGTGATTTTCGGTACGGGCGCAAGCACATCATCGAGCAATCTCGACCTCGGCACCGGCACGGTGACCGCCAGCAGCAGCCGTCTCCTCACCCTTGCAGGCACCGGCACGACGTTGAGCATGGGAACCTTGAACGTGACATCCACCGCGGCGTCCGGAAGGACCTTCACCTTTGACGGGGCGGGAAACACCGCGGTTCTGCGAGGTTTCAACATCGCCCCCTCCTCGCCGAACGCCGTCACCGCCGTGTTAGCCGGATCGGCCAACCTCACCATCGCCGGCCCGATCGTCAATGGATCTGCCTTCGCGAACGGTGTCGAAATCACCAGAGCCGGTTTGACGATCTTTTCCGGCACCAACACCTACACCGGCCTAACAAAACTCAGCAGCGGAACTCTCCAAATTGACGGACCCGCGGCACTGGCAAGCGCCTCCACCTTGAACAGCGGTGGAAGTGCATCAGACACTTCTACCTTGAATCTGGCTGCGGCCAGCGCCGGCTATGCGATGGATTCCCTCAGCATCGGTGGCATCATGAGATTCACCGGCCCCGTCTCCGGGTCGGCCACCCTCACCTTCGCAGGCAGCGGCACGCAGGGATTTACCGGCGCCGCAGCGGAGAAAAGGATCAATGTCGCCTCCGCGGTGAACGTCGTGGTCAATGGATCGCCCTTTAACCTTCTTGGCGCGGCGACAACCGTTAACAGGGATCACACGATCCAAGTGGATGGGTCGATGACCTTCAACTCGGTGATCGAGTCCACCGGTGCTGCATTTACCGCGGGCTTCTCCAAAACCGGGACAGGTGTCCTCTCGTTGAACTCGGCTAACACCTACAATGGAACCACCTTTGCGGAGGCTGGCATACTGCGACTGGGCAATTCAAGCGCGATTCCCGGCGGCATCGCGGCCACCGGAGGCACGAGCGCTTTGGTCCTCAGTGGCGGTGCCATCATCGGCCTCACTCCTGCCAGCGGTGACTTCACCCGGAACATTTCCGCCGCAGCGTTCGACTTCGATGATCTAACCCTATCGGTCCCGGCACTTCCGGTTTCCGACGTCGGTTGGGTCCCCGGTGAAACAGGAGGATTCGCCGCCTTTGGTGGCGACCGCAGTGTCAACTTCGGTGGCGCGGGTGCATCCGTCGGTTGGAGCAGTGGCAATGGAAGATTCGGCGGCGGACTTATTCTGGGTCACTCCACTTCGGACAGCTCCATCACCGTCGTCAACCCAATCAGTATCGGCGACACGAACGCACGCACCATCACTGTCAACGATGGGACCAAAACCGTGGACGCCATTCTCAGTGGAACGATCACCGGCGGTGCCGGCTCCTCTCTGGTAAAAGACGGCGCGGGAATCCTCGCTCTCAATGCCGCTAACACCTACATCGGGGAAACCAATGTCATCGCAGGCGTGTTGGCACTCAACGGCACCTCCATCGTGGATACGAACAAGGTCACCATCAACGGCGGCAAGGTCGATTTAACAGGAACCGAAACCGTCGGCAGCCTCTACTTCGGTGCGGTCCAACAGGTTTCTGGAACGTGGGGCGCGAGCGGCTCCGGCGCGACGAACATCGACAACACCCGCTTCTCCGGTGCCGGGGTTCTCAATGTCGTCTCGGTGGTTCTCGACCCATACGCCTCATGGATCGACAGCCCTGCCTATAATTCGCCACCACTCAGCACCGGTGACAAACTCCCATCGGCGGATCCTGACAACGACGGCATCAACAACCTGTTGGAGTTCACGCTCGGAGGCAATCCGGTGGTTTCCTCCCAAGCCATCCAGCCAACTCAGGCAACGGTCGGTTCGAACCTGGTTCTCAGCTACAAGCGCACCGATGAATCCGAGTCGCCTGCCACAACCCAGGTCGGCCAATGGAGTACGGACCTGAATTCCTGGACCGACGTCACTCCTGTGTTGGTCAATGAAAACGGCACGGCATCCGATGACATGACCGTCTCTGTGCCGACCTCTTCTGCCGTCGCTGGACACCTCTTCGTGCGCTTGAAGGTCGTGAAATAAAATCGTGTCGCAATTGATCCAGGTCACCAGGCTTTCCATGTCCACCATTCGTCACCGCTGCGGGCTTTTAGGCAAAGCCCGCACAGCCATGTTAGCATTTTTTGCCACGACACATTGGTTTACCCCAGGCACCCGTGGCGAATCACAAACAACGGATGAATTGAGGAAATCGATACCCGCCACCTTGGAATTCGCGGGATCCCAATACGAACGACTGCTGGCCAGCGTGAAGGATGACCCGAAGATCCCGCGGACCTTTCTGGATGGCAACGTCAAGACGGTGGCTCCCAAGGACTGGACCAGTGGTTTCATCGCCGGCTCGCTCTGGTATCTTTACGAATATGACAAGGATTCGAAATGGCTGTCTGCCGCGACGGACTACACCACGCGTCTCGAGAGCATCAAGGACTACCGGGGCAGTCACGATGTAGGCTTCATCCTGGGATGCAGTTATGGAAATGGCTACAGGCTGACCCACCGTCCGGCTTACCGCGACGTGATGTCGGAAGGAGCCACAGCGCTTTCCTCGCGTTTCAATCCCACCGTCGGGATGCTACGCTCATGGGATCACGGAAACTGGTCCTATCCGGTCATCATCGACAACATGATGAACCTTGAATTCCTCATGTCCGTCTCACGCCTTGAAGGCGGTGCGCGCTTCAAGGAGATCGCGGTTTCCCATGCCAACAGAACACAGGAGAATCAATTCCGTCCTGATGACAGCTGCTTCCATGTCGTGGACTATGATCCCGCCACCGGTGCCGTCGTTGCGAAAAAAACCCACCAAGGTGCTGCCGACGGCTCGGCGTGGGCCCGCGGACAGGCGTGGGCTCTCTATGGCTATACCATGATGTTCCGGGAGACCAAAGACGCCTCGTATCTGGCGCAAGCCACCAAGGTCGCCGACTTCATCCTCAACCATCCTAGGCTTCCTTCAGACAAGATTCCTTATTGGGATTTTGACGCTCCAGGAATCCCGGGAGTCCCTCG
>JBEDKU010000236.1:0-11094 GCA_041172045.1 Verrucomicrobiota bacterium
CCAGATTTCTAATTTCATGAGCTTACGCACATTCATTCTCGGTCTATCCGCCAGTTTCGGCGTCGCCTGGCTTGCGATCATCGTCGTGCCATTCGTCAAGATGCGCAACCTGGCCCCCATCGAGCTTAACGAGGCGACCGACGGCGCGACCGGGATTTTCTATCCCAAGCGGACCGGCAGGGTGGCCAACGGCGCGCTGGTTTACGCCGAGAACGGCTGTTACCTCTGCCACACCCAGTTGGTGCGGCCGACCTACGCGGGCAATGACCTCTATCGTCCGGACTGGGGTGGCTTGAAGGCGGATCCGGATCGTGGCGACACCCGCCGGGAAACGAATGCCTACGATTTCGCCGGCGAGAAGTTCGCGCAGATCGGGGTTTCCCGGATGGGACCGGATTTGTCGAATCTCGGACGCCGCGTGGAAGCGGAATACGCGGCGGGTGGTAGTGCCGAGAAGTGGCTTTATGGCCATCTTTACAATCCGCGCCAAGAGCCGCAGCGCTGGAAGTCCACCTGCCCAGCGTCCAAATTCATGTTTATCGAGCGTCCGATCGTCGGGAATCCTTCGAATGACGCGATCTCCATCACGGCTGATGGGAAAAATGAAGTGGTGCCGGATTCCGACGCCAAGGCGCTGGTCTCCTATTTACTCTCGCTCAAGAAGGATCAGGCCGTGCCTGCGGTGTTGAATTTCGCCCCGCCGAAAAACAAAGGTTGATCCCTTGAATTAATTCACCTTCTACCTAATTTCAGACATGTCAGATCCAAATTCGAAACCCGACCTTGAGGACTCGATCAATGTGACCGAGGCCCACGGGAAGGTGGTCCGCGAAGCCGCCGCATGTGCGCGTGAAAAGCGGATCGTGGATAACGGCATCGAGCCGGTTTCCTTGTGGGCTTTTGCCGCCTGTGGGGCCGTCCTGCTCGTGGCTGGTGGGATTCTAGGCGGTGGCGGCAAGCTGTTCGCCTACGGCACGTCGTTCCGCGAGGGATATGTCCGGACTCCCGCGGGTGGCGCTGCCGATACCGGTCCGGTGCCGAAGGAGGCGCTGGCCGCCTACATGGCGAAGGGGTCGAAAATTTATTCCGCCAAGTGCAACGGGTGCCACGGTTCGGACGCGAAGGGCAACGGGTCCACTTTTCCTTCTCTGGTCGGCTCAACTTGGGTCAAAGGCGAAACCGAACGGTTCGCGATGATCATTCTCAATGGGCTTGAAGGCCCGGTGAGCAACGGCACGACCTATGGCGTCATGCCTCCGCAGGGCATCGGTATGACTCCCGAAGACCTCGCCGGGATCATGACTTACGTCCGCAATAATTTCGGCAATGCCGTGGGCGACGTGGTCACCACCGACATGGCCAAGGCGGCTATCGAAATTTCCACCGCCCGTAAGAATGCCGGCAAGTCGGTGACAGCTGCCGAACTCACGGCCGATCATGTCAAGGCGTTGCCGGGAGATGTCCTGGATCCCAAGATGCTGCTCGATCCGATCACCCTCGCTCCGGCGAAAGCTCCTTGATCCGCGTCCGTTCTGATTATTTCCCACCTCTGGAATTTTTTGCGTCTCCCTTTTCAGTCACTACCACTCCAATCCTTCACCTTCATCCAATGATTCGGATCGCGCTGCGCATTTTTTGCTATTCGCTCCCGCTATTTTGGATAATACAACGCCGCAAGACGGAATTATGAGCTCTCACGCCACTTCACCTGCCGGGCACGACGCCCACCACGATCACTCTCACGATGATCACCACCATGATCCGGGATTCATCCGGAAATGGATTTTCTCCACCGACCACAAGATGATCGGACTTCAGTATGGGATCACCGCGATGTGCTTCCTGGCGTTCGGATTCTATCTGATGATGGTGATGCGCTGGAGCATCGCCTATCCGCACCAGCCGCTTCCGGAATGGATGAGCTGGGTGTTCACCGATGGTTGGAAGGCCCGCTGGTTGCAGGATGGCAAGGTGACGGGGGAGACCTATAACATGTTCGGCGCCATGCACGGGACCATCATGGTGTTCCTTGGGATCGTGCCGCTGGGATTCGGTGCGTTCGGAAACTACGTGACGCCGCTTCAAATCGGAGCGCCGGACATGGCGTTCCCCCGTCTCAACATGGCCAGCTACTGGGTCTATCTGCTCGGTGGCCTGATCATGTGCGGGTCCTTTTTCCTCGAGTCCGGATCCGCCAAGTCGGGTTGGACGAACTACTCGCCGCTCGCCGGGTTTGCCGACGGACAGGTGGTCAACCAGTGGCTCGCCGGTCAGACGCAATGGCTGCTCGGCCTCGTTCTTTTGATCACTTCGTCGCTCCTCGGTTCGGTCAATTTCATCACCACCATCATCAACCTGCGGGTCCGCGGGATGACGTGGATGCGGATGCCGTTTTTTGTGTGGGCCATGTTGGTCACCGGCTTCCTGCTTCTCCTTGCCTTTCCTCCGCTTGAAGCCGCCGGCATCATGCAGTTGATGGACCGGGTGGCTCATTCCTCGTTCTTCATGCCTTCCGGACTCTTCACCAAGAGCGAGGGACTTGCCGACCTGTCCGGTGGTGGTTCGCCGTTATTGTTCCAGCACTTGTTCTGGTTCCTCGGTCACCCGGAGGTTTATGTGCTTCTTCTGCCAGCCTTCGCCTGCGTCAGTGAAATCATTCCAGCGAATACTCGCAAGCCGCTGTGGGGTTACAAGTCGATGGTCTATTCGGTGCTGGTTCTTGGATTCTTGTCTTTCGTCGTATGGGCCCACCACATGTACATGACGGGTATGGGAGCTGCGGTCTCCACCTTCTTCCAGACGACGACGGTGCTGATTTCCGTGCCTTCGGTGGTCATCATCACGGCCATGCTCATCTCGCTGTGGGGCGGCTCCATCCGGTTCACTCCGCCGATGCTCTGGGCTTGCGCGTTCATCCCGATGTTCGGGATCGGCGGTCTCACCGGTCTGCCATTGGCATTCAACCTGGCCGACCTTCACCTGCACGACACTTATTACGTCATCGGCCATTTCCACTACGTGGTGGCTCCGGGGATCCTGTTCGGCTTCTTCGGCGGTGTCCTTCACTGGTATCCGAAGATCACCGGGCGCTTCATGAGCCGGACCCTCAACCACCTGCATTTCTGGCCGACATTGATCTGCATGAACATCATCTTCTTCCCGATGCTCGTGCAAGGCATGGCCGGCTTCCATCGCCGTTGGTATAACGGTGGCGATGCCTACCTCGACAAAGCCGCGGATGGCGCGAACATCTTCGGTCAAACGGTGGTGCAGAATATCGATATGAACATCCCGATGTCGATGGGCGCGTGGACCATGGCGTTTTTCCAAATCTTCTTTGTCATCAATCTTTTCATCTCGTGGAAGTTTGGCAAAAAGGTCACCAGCGACAATCCATGGGACGCGACCACTCTCGAGTGGGCCACGCCAACGCCTCCCGGCCACGGCAATTTCCTCAAGGAGCCGGTTACTTATCGCGGACCTTACGAATACAGTCGCCCGGATAGTGATGAGGACTTCCTTCCGCAGTGGATCGAGCCCAAGCATCTGGAGCACTCGGACAAACCCGCCGAGAAGAGCCCGGCCCACCATTAAGTTCAGGAGAACGAGCCCCAGCACATTCATTTCATGGAAATTCCCTACGTCGTCACTCCCCGAAAGGACACCGGTCTCTTCAACTCGAAGATCGCCATTTGGTTGTTCCTTGCCTCCGAAGTCATGCTTTTCGGCGGTTTCTTCTCGGCCTATGTATTCCTCCGTCTCGGTGCGGATTACCCGTGGCCCGAGCGCACGCTGCCGGTGCTGCCCGGTTTGATCAACACCTTCGTCCTCATCGGTTCCTCGGTCACCGTGGTTTTCGCATGGGCGGCCCTGAAGATGCGCGAGTGGCGGAAGTTCCAGATCTTCATGGGCATCACGGTGTTCTGCGCCTTGATTTTCATGGTGCTCAAGGGGATTGAGTACAACGTCAAGCTCCATCACCAAGCGTTGCGGCTCAAGGACTTTACCGTCATCGAGGGTCACCTGGGTTACGAGATGGACGGCGACAAGCCGGTGCTCGATCACCACGGCAGGAAGGTGGAGGAAAATTTGATTTTTGTTGAAACCGCGAAACTGACCTTCAGCACCGTTCGTTTTCACAAACCTTGGATTGAGGAGCTCCTGACCCAGGCTGGACATCATCAGTCAAAAATCACGGTCGCCGCGGATATCACCGCCATCACCAAGGAGGGCCAGCCGGCTGAAGTTCTTGCAAAGGCAGGCGAACCGCTTTCCATCGATTTGCTCAACCGGATTCAAAAGATCCATCTCGCGGCTCGCAGCCACAACGGCGGTTATCGCACCGAGGCCTTGCGCAAGGAATGGAAAGTCGCCAAGGCGGAGAATCCCGGCAAAAGAGGCTGGCAGATCGCTTCCGGCGTGAACATCGACATGGCCGCGCTCGAGCCCAAGCTTCTCACGGAGGTTTCCACCGTGAGCTTCAGTGTCGATCCTCCATCACGTTTCGATTTCCACCCGCGCGACATCAAGGAGGCGGACGGGCAGTCCCGTCTGCGGGATGATACCGTGATCGAGGGCAAGCTGCTCGATAGCCCGATGGTTTTCCACAACGTCGACGCAATCGATTTCCAGCATCTTGCGATGAAGGCGGTTGCAAAGGGCGTGGACCCAGTCGTCGCCATCGACAATTCCTGGTTGGTCAAAAACCACCCGTTCGCCAAGGAGGCGTGGGAGTGGAACAAGGCCCAGGTCGCGTTGATCGAGAAGCGTCTCATCGAGGACTACGGAATCGACGAAAAGACCGGCAAGCCTAACCGCGAGCCGACCGCCAAGGAGCGCTACCGCGTCGGTTGGAAGGACATGGTTGCCAAGGCGGACGGAGTTGATCGCGAGAAGGAAAAGATTCAGATCAAGGAGGAATTCATGGGTCCGGATTACGCCGGTCGCGAAGGGAAGCATACCTTCCCGCACCTTTCGGTGCCGCGTGAGCAAATCGGTTTCGCCGCCAAGTTCACCCCCGCGTGGAACACCTACTATGCCATCTATTTCACCATCACCGGACTTCATGGTCTGCACGTTATCGGCGGAGCGCTGGTGCTTGCCTACTACTTGTTCTTCGGCCGGCAGATGTATCTGACCAATCCGGAGTGGCTGGCCAACCGCGTCGAAGTCGGTGGGTTGTTCTGGCACTTCGTTGACCTTGTCTGGATCTTTGTCTTCCCCATCCTGTATTTGATGTAATTCACCGGAACCTCCACTTCAAACTTCACACCCCATGGCCGATACCCCTGAAGCAATCAAAAAGTCCGTGCGAACCTACATGTTCGTCGGTGGTGTTCTTTTTCTTGGAACCATCATCACCGTGCTTGTCGCCACCGTTCCCGCACTCGATGTCGGCAGGCATGGGTTCGATAAATGGGACGCCATCCTCGGTCTCACCATCGCCACCATCAAGGCGTCCTTGGTCGCTTTCATCTTCATGCACTTGAATCACGAGAAAAAAGCGGTTTATTGGCTTTTCGCCTCCGGCTTGTGCATGGTTTGTAGCCTTGCCGGACTGACCGCCCTCGCGATGGGTGATCCCATTTTTGACAAGTTCTTCTATTCCGGTCACTGAGTTCCCCATCCATTCCACCACCATGTCGCTCAAAGGATTCCACATCGTCTTCGTGACCGTCAGCACCCTGCTCTGCGTGTTTTTGGCGTTGTGGGCCTTTGTGTTGGCGCCCGAGCCATCCACCATGGCGACAGCGCTGGGAATCGTCGGCGTCGCCGGCGCCCTCCTGATGCCGGTGTATGGCGTTTACTTCTATCGGAAGATCACCCGCATTCATATTTAAGCCGTCATGAACTCATTCAGCACGTTTCTCGCTTGTTCCACCTGCCGCGTCTCCATGGTGGAGGGCGGCGGAGATGCCGCCGGTTACTCGATCTTCTTTTTGCTCATCGTGATTCTGGCGATGCTTGGCGGAATCACCTTCTTCATGCTGCGCATCGCGCGGCGGCAGCGCGAGCATTTCGACCCCACGCTTTCCGACGATTACGTCCCCGCCGACTCCGCACGCTGAATTCTTCATTCAAGATTTAAAATTTCCCCTTTATGAGTCCATCCAAGTTTCTAGGTATCCCTGAAAATTTCTCCGCCCACGGCGGCCAGGTCGACCACATGATCGACGTCGTCCACTGGTTCATGATCGCGCTTTTCGTCGGTTGGACCCTGTTTTTCTTCTACTGCATTTTCCGCTTTTGGCATAAGAACAACCCGAAAGCTTCCTATGAAGGCGTCCGGAGCCATCTTTCCAGCCACCTGGAAATCGGCGTGATCATTGTGGAAGCCGTGTTGCTCCTCGGGTTCGCCTTTCCACTGTGGGCCGAGCGAGTGGACAGTTGGAAAGCCGTTCAAAACCTCAATCCCGTCCGCGTCCGGGTGGTCGGCTGGCAGTTCGGATGGACCTATCACTACCCCGGTGCCGACAATAAGTTCGGCCGTCAGGATCCCAACCTCATTTCCGGTTCCAACGAACTCGGTATCGACTACACCGACCCGAACGCTTTGGACGACTTCACCAGCCCGATTCTCAAGCTTCCCGTCAACCAACCTGCCGTGCTCAATATCGGCACCAAGGACGTGATTCACAATTATGCCATCGTCCCGATGCGCATCCAGCAGGACGCCATCCCCGGACGGGAAATCCCGATGTGGTTCACGCCCATCAAGCCGTTGGAAACCTTTGTCGTCTGCGCCCAGCTTTGTGGCGAGGGACATGCCAACATGGTCGGCTCCATGGAAGTGATGTCCAAGGAGCCGTATGACTCCTGGTTCAAGGGCCAGACCGAAGCTGCGCTCAAAACCAACAGCCCGAAGCCATCGGCTGCCGAGAGCGCGAAACTCTAGTTTCAACCAGTGGCTGATTTCACTGAAATCGACCGCGACGACTTCCGAAGTCTCCTCATCGAGATCGGCCAGACCCGGATGCCCTTCGGAAAATTCGGCATCAAGGCTTATCCACCGGCCGGAGTTCCCATCATGGATCTGCCGATGGAGTATTTGTGCTGGTTTCTGGAGCGCGGTTTCCCCAAGGGCCGCCTCGGGGAACTGATGGCCCAGGTCTGTGAGATCAAATCCGTCGGCATGGATTCCGTCTTCGATCCCATCCGCCGGATGAACGGCGGACGGTTCAAACTCCAGCCCGCGCGGAGGAAGACGTTTGGTTTCGATTGACGGTCACTGGGTCTAACGATCCGGATGAGGGCGCAAGTTCAGTTTCGCTGATAAATCCGGACGTAATCGTCATTCATGAAGGTGGCGTCGGTGATATCGACTTTGGCGGCGTTGATGAAGAGAAACTTTCCGTCGTCGAATTTTGCGACGTCGTAGTATGGTCACCGGCGGGGGAGGGGATCCAACACAGCGACTCGCTGCACATCGATCCGCCGGTCGGCGGGTGGCGCTATTTCCGGATGCTCCTCGTGCCGGAGCGTGTCGCCGAGGTCGAGGCGCTGAAGGACGGCAAGCTCCTGGATCGCACCGCGTGGCGCGCCTGCAACCCTCCGTCTGGCTCACCGCCCGCGACCTTTCGTTGCCGGAAAATGGTAAGGTAACCCCAGTCTGACGCACGAGACCCCGGGTAATGCGAATCCACCGTCCGGCAGGACGGCGCAATTCAGCAGTTCTTTTACGCAAATCCTCTGCTCATTGCGTTTGATTTTTGAAATGTTCCCTGGAAATTACCCGTCATGGTCATCATGATTCAAAACCCGTGCTCCAAAATCCCAGGGGCGACTGATTCCATCCGATCACAGCATGAGTTTCTCCCGGTCGGCCGCGTCCGGTCCGCCGTATCGCACTGATTGGTTTTATGTCGATGCGATTCCATCCTCTCGCCGCCTTGTTTCTCGCGAGTGCTCCGCTTCAGGCCGCGGTTGACTTTGCGCGCGACGTCCGCCCCATCCTGAATGCCAACTGCACGGCCTGCCACGGCGGCGTCAAGGAAGCCGGCGAGGTCTCATTCATCTATCGGGACAAGGCGCTCGGCAAGGGCGAGTCCGGCAAGCCAGTCATCGTCCCCGGCATTCCCGATGCCTCGGAAATGATCGCCCGCATCACATCCAAGGACCCGGACGAAATCATGCCGAAGCCGGAACATGGTCCGCCTCTCAGCCAGAACCAGATCGACACCCTCCGTCAGTGGATCACCGAAGGCGCGAAGTGGGGCGAGCATTGGTCGTTCGTCGCTCCGGAAAATCATCCGCTGCCTCCCGTTAGTAAAAAGGATTGGCCGGTCCGCAGCCTCGATCATTTCATCCTCGCCCGCCTCGACTCCGAGAATCTCCAGCCATCGCCCGCCGCCGGTCCGGCGCAGTGGTTGCGCCGCGCCTCGTTCGATCTCATCGGCCTCCCGCCCACCATCGCCGAGCTCGACGCCTTCCAACAGGCCGCTTCCGCGGATCTGTCAGCCGCCATCGAAAAGGAAACCGACCGCCTGCTCGCATCGCCGCATTTCGGCGAGCGCTGGGCCTCCGTCTGGATGGACCTCGCCCGCTACGCCGATAGCGCGGGCTATGCCGACGATGGCCGCCGCGAGGTTTGGAAATACCGGGATTGGCTCATCGACGCCTTCAACCGCGACCTGCCGTTCGACCAGTTCACCATCGAGCAAATCGCCGGCGATCTCATCCCTAACGCCACGCTCGACCAGAAAATCGCCACCACCTTCAGCCGCCTCACCCAGGTCAACAGCGAAGGCGGCACCGATGACGAGGAGTTCCGCGTCGCCGCCGTCATCGACCGCATGAGCACCACCTGGGAGGCATGGATGGGCATCAGCTTCGGCTGCGTGCAGTGCCACTCCCATCCCTATGACCCGATCCGGCACGACGAGTTCTATCAATTCATGGAGTTCTTCAATCAATCCGCCGATGCCGACCTGATCGAAGACCAGCCCAAGCTCGAGGTGCCCTTGGACAAGTCCCGCTATGCCGAGGCCAACACCCTTCACAATCAGATCCTCGGCGCGGAGAAATCCCTCCACGCCACCCGTGGGAAAATCGATTCCGCCACCCGCTGGCACCCCGCGCGCGGCATCACCGCGGAGGCGAAGAAGGCCGTGCTCAGCATCGTCGAGCAGGACGGCGTCCAGGAATTCCGCGCCGACCCGAACGTCGCCGCCGGTGCCGAATACATGCTCACCTTTCCCACCGATCTCGAAACCGTTACCGCGCTGCGCCTCGAGCTTCTCCCGCTCGACGAGAAAAAAGCCACCCACACCCCGGAGTGGGGCGGCATCATCCGGCAGTTCGTGCTGGATGTCATCGATCCCTCCGGCAAGGTGACCCCTGTGCCGCTCCACGAAGCCGTCGCCGACGAAGCCCACCCGATGTATGACCCGAATCGATCCATCAAAGGTCACGAGCGCGCATGGGGCACCTACTCGAAAATCTTCACGCCGCGCCATGCCACCTTCGTGCTCGCCGAGCCGCTGGCCGTCGCTCCGGGTTCCAAACTGCGCGTGACCCTCAAGAACGGCTACATCTATCTGGCCAGTTTCCCGATGGTCGCCAAACGCGGGCGCGTCTCGCTCACCGATCAACCGGATTGGATCCGTCACCGCACGGACGCCGAGGTGGTTTCCGCCAAGCAGCGGATCGAGGAGGCGCGCAAGAAGCTCAAGGAAATCCCATCCACCACCGCCCCCGTGATGCTCGAGCGCGACCCGGCCTTTTCGCGTGCCACCCATGTCTTCCTGCGTGGCAACTGGCTCGACAAGGGCGACTTCATCCAGGAGGCCGGCACCCCGAAACTTTTCCCGCCACTCCCAAAAAGCGGCGACCGCGCCACGCGCCTCGACCTCGCGCGCTGGATCGCCTCGCCCTCGAACCCGCTCACCGCCCGCGTCGCCGTCAACCGCCTCTGGCTCGAACTTTTCGGCGTCGGCATCGTCCCGACTCCGGAGGATTTCGGCTCCGCCGGAACTCCTCCCACTCATCCCGAGTTGCTGGACCACCTCGCCGTGCGCTTTTCCACCGGGATGAAATGGAGCGTCAAATCCATGCTGCGCGAGCTGGTGACCAGCGCCACCTATCGGCAGGATTCGGCCATCCCCGCCGCTCTGGCAGAGCGCGATGCCGACAACCGCCTGCTCGCCCGCGGCCCGCGCCTAAGACTCACCGCTGAAATGACGCGCGACCATTCGCTCGCGGCTGCCGGACTCATCAGCCGCAAGCTCGGCGGCATTCCGGTCCACCCGCCGCTTCCCCCCGGTGTCTGGAAGCCGTTCACCAAAGACGACTGGAAAACCCCGGAACCCGGCGACCCGGAGCGCTACCGCCGCGCGGTCTATGTTTACTTCAAGCGCAGCCTGCTCTATCCGCTTTTCAGCTCCTTCGATGTGCCGCCGCGCGACATCTCGTCCAAGCGCCGCCTTGTTTCCAACACCCCGCTCCAGGCACTCACCACGCTGAACGACGCCGCCTTCCACGAGGCCTCCATCGCTCTGTCCAGACGCATGAGCGAGGCCGCGCCCGACAATCCAGTCGCCAGCATCGCCTGCGGCTACCGCCTCGCCGCCTCGCGCGAAATCACCCCGGACCGCAGTTCCGAACTGCGCGGGCTCTACGAGCATCTCGTCGCCGAATACACCGCCGCGCCCGACACGATGAAGGACCTCGCGGATACCCCGGAAAAAGCCGCGCTCGCCATCGTCGCCTCCGTCCTGCTCAACCTCGACGAATCCCTTACCCGCTAGAGTCATGAACCTTTCCCAACATCTCCTCCAGGAGCAGCTCCGGCTCGCCACGCGCCGCCATTTCCTCAAGGAAGCCGCCTTCGGTCTTGGCTCGCTTTGCCTCACCAGCCAGAATCTCTTTGGTGCCGGAAGTTCCATGGTTCCGCGCGACGCCACCACTCCGCTGGCACCGCTCGCCCCGTCCTTCGCGCCCAAGGCGAAGCGCGTCATCTTCCTCCATATGGCCGGCGCGCCGAGCCAGATGGAGCTCTTCGACTACAAACCGATGCTGGCGAAATACGACGGCAAGGACTGCCCGGCCGAATACCTCGCCGGCCAGCGTTTCGCCTTCATCCAGGGTGTCCCGCGT
>JBEDKU010000237.1:0-8162 GCA_041172045.1 Verrucomicrobiota bacterium
GCAGGTTTCCATCGGCAACGAATACTTCAGCCGCCCGGTGCTGCGCGCCTTTTTCACCTATGCCATGTGGACCGAGGGCCTCCAGGGCGAGGTGGGCGGCATGGACTACAGCGGGCGCACCTCCGGCTGGACCTGGGGCGTGCAGATGGAATCCTGGTGGTGAGAAAAACCACTCACCTCATGATCCGGATGTTCCCGGCGATCGGCGCGGGATCGAGTTTTTCCGTGAGAAGCTTGCCTTTCGGATAGGTGATGATTTCCTTGATGACGCCGGGCTTGTTGTTCATCGCCTGGCGAAGGCTGCCCGAGGTGGTTTGATCGAGGACCACGTTTCCCGCCTCGTCCAGCAGCACGAGAATATAGCCGGAGTACTGAGCGCCGCCGATGTTGCCGCTGCCCTTGTTGTCACTGTCGTAGCTGGTCAGAAAACCTTCCATGACCAGGGTCACGGTCTCCTTGGGCCTGATCGCAGTCTCCACGCTTTGGGTGGAGAGAATGCTGAGCAACTCGGGCGTGCGCCGGTCCTGTCCGATGAATACGATTTTTCCACTCACTGTCGGAATGGGGAGGGTGAGGCTGGGGTTGGTGAGCTTGACGGTGGCGTTGATTTCCTGGGTCACCATGTAGTAGCTGTCGCCCTTCTGGCGACGCTTGCCGATGATGACCTCCGGCTGGATCTTGGGCAGGACCACCGGGATCCGCGCCCCCTCCTTGCGGATCAATTCCTGCGAATCCGTGGCAAAATTATTGATAGGCAGGGTGAATTCCTTCACGTCTCCCACCCGGCGGAAGGTGACGGACTCTCCCGCCATGGCGACCAACTCGATCTCAATGGCGCGCCCCTTCTGGTCAGTCACCGAAATGGGAGCGGCGTGAATGGAATTGACGGAAATCACAGCCCAGACGAGGCAGAGCACGGGGATGCGGTATAATATCGAACCAGTCATACTCCGCAGGCTAACCGTCCGAAGAGGACACACAATCTAAAAATCCGCGACTGCCGGAGATCCAAGCATCGAGTGGGCCACCCGAAAGCGTCGCCAATACCGCTTTATCCAGTCTTTCAGGATGAGTCCTGCTACCATCCCGCCCGGACGGCTCCTTGCAAAGCCGCTCAGGCGGGGTCTCGAGGTTGTCGGCAAATCAGCAAGGTGCCAGCGCCACCGCCTTGTGGAGGATTTCGCGAAGCTCCTGCTGCAGCGTATCCAGCGGTGTCCTGGGTTGGCTCTTGAACGGATGCATCCGGATGATGGGAGTGGTGAGCGTGCTATCCTCCCACTCCAGCAGGGGCAGGTCCAGACGCCGCCTGACGTGGTCCTCCACTTCCTTGTGGATTCTTTCCGGCAGCAGGCTCGCATTCAGGGTGACCACCGCTCGTTGGTCGGTGGGCAGGCTGCACGATGCGTCGGCTAAGATTCGGAAATCACCGGTGGTCTGGTCCATTTCCTCAAGGGAAACAACCGCCTCGGCATCATAGCCCTCCAGGGTCCGCGCCACTTCGTCAGGAATCCGGATCCGGTCGCCCACGGTCGGACGGTGTTCGAATTCCTGGGTCCAGCCTGCGATTTTTGAACTGCCGTCTTTCACGACGACCTGGGTATTGTTTTTCGTGTTCATAATATTTTCTACGGGTCTTGCAGTACACCACGTGATCCAATTCGGTTCAAGGGGTTTTTGCGTTAGTCCGGGAAAATCAGCGCCACGATCCACTTGCCCAGCGCCACAGCGCGTCGTCACAGCTTCCGCAAATAGGCGATGCTCCGCCCGATGTCTGCCATGGCATCCGGCGATTGATCTTGTTCAACGTGGCAATGCTTCACTCCGGCGGCCTTGGCGGCGACGATGATCGGCTCCATCGCGATGATTCCCTCTCCTAACGGTTGGAACGCTTCCGCGGGCAAAGCATTGGAAAACGAAGGCGTGCCGACGCCCTCCTTGAGATCCTTCAGGTGAAGCTGTGAGACGCGCCCGTGAAGTTTCTGGATGAGCGCCACCGGATCAATGCCTGCAGCTTTGACCCAGAATACATCGATTTCAAACTGCATCTCCGGCGAGAATTCCTCCATGAAAACATCGTAGCCGGACTTGCCGCCATCCTTGGGCTCGAACTCGAAATTGTGGTTGTGATAAGAGAGCTGGATGCCGGCGGTTTTTGCCATCGCCGCCGCCTGGTTCGCGTGGGCGGCGACTTTTTTGTAATCGTCCAGCGTTTTGCGGTTGGGGTCCTTGAGGTAGGGGATGACGAGGTGGCTCAATCCAATCGCCCGCGCCTTTTCCAGAATTTTCGAAAAATCCGACATCGCGGCATCCGTGGGATTGACCACCGCGTCCCACTCGAAGTGCGCGGAATGGATTTCAAGACCGGCGTCCTTCGCTCCTGCGATCAAGGGGTCGGCGTTGGGAAATCCATAAAGCTCGACTTGTTTGTAACCGTCGGCAGCCACCTTTTTCAGGGTGCCGACGGGGTCCTTCCCCAGCTCTTTACGTAGGGTGTAAAGCTGGATGCCAATGTTTTTTCGGTAGGCGTTCTCCGCTTCGAGGGCGAACAAACTCTGCGTCTGGCTGAGCACGAGCGAAGTGGCGGCGGTGGTGCGAATGAAGGTTCTGCGGTTCATGGGTCGCGTGATTCTTAGTCCGTCCCGATGCCCGAAGCAAAGCCAAGTTCTGCTTTGGGTTGCGTTTCCGGCGGCAAGAAACGAATTTCCTCCCCAAGTGAACGACCTGCAAAATTGCGCCGCGGCCCTCGGAATCGGGAAAATCGAGCGCCACATCTTCCTCTGCGCCGATCAGACCGAGCCGAAATGCTGTGCCAAGGAATCAGGCCTCGCGTCCTGGGAGTATCTCAAGCGTCGCCTCAAGGAACTCGGCCTCGCCAACTCCACGAACCCGAAAATTTTCCGCACCAAGGCGAACTGTCTGCGCGTCTGCCTCCACGGACCCATCGCGGTGGTTTACCCCGATGGCGTCTGGTATCACTCCTGCACTCCAGAGGTGCTGGAGTGCGTCATCCAGCAGCACCTGATCGGCGGGGAAATCGTGGCGGAGTTTGCATTCGCGGTGGACCCGCTTGGATCCACGGAAGATTGCTGAACCGCTTCAAAATCCGCGCCCGCCAGCAAGCTCTGGAGCTTCCTTTCCGCCCGGACTTGATGCTTGACGAGAGGCGGTTTTCCTGCTTGCCTGCGGCGTCTGGCATCTGATTACCAATCATTTGCCTGCATCCGGGCGGTTTGCTTTTCAAGGGTCCGGAGCTTCAAGCACTTCCCAATTTCTCACCCTTCATGGACTGGACTTCTCCCATTTGGTATGCCTCGTATATCGTTGTTCTCATCGGTCTCGCAGGCTATGGTTCCCACCGTTTGACGATTGTTTTTCTCTATTTGAAGCACTCGCGCAAGCACCCGAAGCCGCTGGAATTGTTCACGGAACTGCCGCTGGTGACCATCCAGCTTCCCGTTTTCAATGAAATGCACGTGGTGGACCGCCTGCTGGCCGCCGTCTCCGCGTTGGATTATCCACAGGACAAGATGCAGATCCAACTGCTGGATGATTCGACGGACGAGACGGTCGATATCTGCCGGAGGGGCATCGAGGGCCTGAGGGCGCGCGGTTTCGACGCCGAGCACATTCACCGAACCGACCGGACCGGCTACAAGGCGGGGGCGCTCGAAAACGGAACCCGCTTCGCCAAAGGAGAATATCTCCTTATCCTGGATGCGGATTTCGTCCCGAATCCGGATCTGCTGCAAAAAACCATCCACTATTTCACCGATGACAAGATCGGCATGATCCAGACACGCTGGGGACACCTCAACCGGACCTTCAACGTGTTGACTCGCATCCAAGCGATGTTCCTGGATGGTCACTTGGAGCTGGAACAGACGGCCCGCAACCGCTCCGGCCGCTTTTTCACCTTCAACGGCACCGGCGGTATCTGGCGGAAATCCTGCATCGCCGACGCCGGCGGATGGGAGCACGACACACTCACCGAAGACATGGATCTCAGCTACCGCGCCCAGCTCAAGGGCTGGCGGTTCATCTTCCTCAACGACGTGGAAACCCCGGCCGAGTTGCCGGTCGACATGGACGGCTTCAAAAGCCAGCAGCACCGCTGGACCAAGGGCTCCATCCAAGTGTGCAAGAAAGTGCTGCCGGCGATTTGGAAAAGCGATGTGCCGCTCTTCATTAAAATGGAAGCCACCGCGCACCTTACTTCGAATTTCGCCTATTTATTGCTCATCTGCCTGTGCTTCCTGATTTACCCGAACCAGCAGGCGCAACCGGATTTCGGAAAACTGACCACCTACATCGTCAATGTCCCGATCTTCTTCTTCGCCTCCGTCTCGGTGATCGTCTTCTACCTCGTCGCCCAAAAGGCGCTGCGACCCGGTTCGTGGTGGAAGGAAATCCCCTACCTGCCGCTGCTGCTCGCGCTTGGCATCGGAATGTCCATCAGCAACGCCAAGGCGGTGCTTGAAGCCCTCTTCAACCATGAGTCCGCTTTCGTCCGGACGCCGAAATACGGGATCGAAGGCAAGCGCCAGGATTGGAAAAAGAGCAGTTACAAGGCGATGAAAACGCTTACCCCGTTCGTCGAGTTGCTTTTCGGATTCTTCTTCCTCTTCGTGGTGGTGGAAGCCGCGATGAAGGCAAATTGGTCCTCCGCCATTCTTCTGCTTCCATTCCCCGTCGGATTTTTCTACACTTCCCTCGCGTCGATCGCTCGCATGATGCCTTCCGCGGAAGAGCCGAAGATCGTGACTCGCAAAGCCCCATGACAGGATTTTCAATGAAGCGTTTGTTGCTTTTGGTTTCGCTCGGCACCCTCGCCGCAGTCGGACTCACGGGCTGCGGCTCAAATTCTTTTTCCTTCGGCGGCGATACCCGCAACAAAATGATCGTCAGCGTGCGAGATCAGAAAATGCTTCTGGTCCGCGACGGGGTGCCGGTGAAGTCCTACAAAATTTCGACCTCCAAGTTTGGAATCGGCGACCGCCCGGGCAGCAATTGCACTCCGCTTGGACGACTTCAGATCGCCAAAAAAATCGGCGATAACGCGCCGATCGGCTCCGTTTTCAAAACCCGCCGCCGCACCGGCGAGGTGATCAAGCCGAACGCGCCGGGCCGCGATCCCGTCGTCACCCGGATCCTGTGGCTGACGGGGACTGAAAGCCGCAACCAGAACACCTTCCGCCGCACGATTTATATCCACGGGACGCCCGAGGAGCGCCGTCTAGGCTCACCCGCATCCTTCGGCTGCATCCGCATGGGGAGTCGCGATGTCGCGGACCTCTACAACCGCGTCGGCACCGGCGCCGATGTCTTCGTCATCCGCGGATCCATCGAATCCAAAAAGGAAAACCAATCCTCCGCCTCCCTCGGAAAAGGCGGCTTCCGCACGGGCGGCTGAGAATATCCGAAACACGAGCTTGACTCCCCGGTGGAAATTCCTATTTTCCCCCGCCCGCCTCCCGGCGACTGATTTTTTTAAAATACGACCATGGCCAATCACAAATCTTCAATCAAGCGCGCACGTCAAACTGTTGTCCGGACCGAGCGCAACCGCGCTGAAAAGAGCCGTATGAAGACGCTTCGCAAGAAGGCTCTCACCGCGATCGCTTCCGGCGACAAGAGCGCCGCCGCCGAAGCCAGCTCCGCATTCTCCTCCGTGGTGGATAAGGCCGCAAAGCGTAACTTGATTCATCCCAACAAGGCGGCTAACCTGAAGAGCAAGACCGCGAAGGCCCTCGCCGGCATCGCCTGATCTCCCGGTCGGCAGGTTTCATTCATTTTAAACGAAACAAGCGGACCGGGTCACCGGTGCCGCTTTTTTCATACCAACATGTCCGAATCATCACCACCGAACCGCGCTGCGGCTGCCGCCAAAATCGCCGCCAATCCTTCAGGCTACAAGGTTTGTGAAGGCTGTGACTCGATTGTGGGCAGTGGTGCGGCGCTTTGCCCGAACTGCCATAGCTACCGGTTCGATTCTACCCCCGAGCGGGTGGTCCTGCAGGCACGGATCCTCGGTTCCCGGGAGCAGACGTCGGTCACCGCCGATGATCTGGGTTGAGATTCAAGGCCTTCCATGAGCGCTCCCATCGGATTCAAGGAATGGCAGGTCGTGTGCGACGCGCTTGCCTCTGGCCGTCAGTCCATTCTTTTGCGGAAGGGTGGCATTCACGAAGGGCGCCAGGGCTTTTCCTTCGCCCATGAAGCGTTTTTCCTCTTCCCCACCCGTTTTCACGCGCTCGCCGACCAAGTCCGCGAAGGCGAGGTCAAAGTGATGCCCGAATGGCAGCCGGGCGACATGATCCGCATCACGCACCATGCCGAGGCGTCCTGGGCGATCACGTTGACCGATTGGGAAAAAGTCGCCGCCTTGGAGCCGTTCCACATTTATTCCGGGCAAACCGTCCGCGATCGGTTTGATTGGGAAGGGAAGGGGATGGCATCCGGCAGCATTCACCTCGCGTTGGTCCGCGTCCGCGAACTCGCCGAGCCTTGGGAATTTCCCTATGAAGCCCGCTACGGCGGTTGTCGCAGTTGGGTGAACCTGCCCGAACCTCCAGCCGGCTGGCGGGAATCCGCGCTGCGCGTTCTCGATGACGAGGTATTTTCCGCCTTGGAGGCGGGAATGGCATAAAATTTGGGAGTGCGAGGATCTGGCTCCGCCCGCTATTCCTGATTGGCAGGCTGGATTCCCCCGCCTAGCCTCGCGCCCTTCGATGTCCGACAAGAACCATTTTCACTTCACCGGGATTTGTGGCACCGCCATGGGTGCCGTCGCCGCCGCCATGAAACAACGCGGTTTCACCGTCACCGGCTCCGATGCCAACGTTTACCCTCCGATGTCGGACTTTCTTCGCGGCCAGGGCATCACCCTGACCGAAGGTTACGCCGAGGAAAACATCCCCGCCGGCACCGACGTGGTCATCATCGGCAACGCTATTTCCCGCGGCAATCCCGAGGCCGAGGCCGCGCTCGACCGCAAGCTGCTCTATCATTCCTTGCCCGAGGTGATGAAGGAGTTCTTCCTCCGCGGGAAACGCAATTTCGTCGTCTCCGGCACCCACGGCAAGACCACCACCTCTTCCATGCTCGCGTGGATCTTCGTCAACGCCGGCCGCGATCCCGGCTACATGATCGGCGGACTGCCGAAAAACCTCGGCCACGGCGCGCACTTCACCGACTCGGAATTCAACGTGCTCGAGGGCGACGAATACGACACCGCCTTCTTCGACAAACGCTCGAAATTTCTCCACTATCTGCCGGAATGCGTCGTCGTCAACAACGTCGAGTTCGACCACGCCGACATTTATAACAACCTCGACGAGATCAAGCTCACCTTCCGCCGCCTGCTCAACATCGTGCCCCGCCGCGGCGTGGCCTACGTCAATGGCGACGAGCAAAACTGCCTCGACGTCGCGCAAGGCGCGCCCTGCCCCGTCACCACCGTCGGCTTCGGCGGAAATTGCTCCCTGCGCATTGAAAACGTCACCTACGAGCCGGAACGCAGTTCCTTCACCCTTGGCGGCGTTCCTTACTCCACCCGCATGACCGGCGAGTTCAACGTGCGCAACGCCGCCATGGCCGTCGCCGCCGCCACCTTCGCCGGACTCACGCCGGACGAAATCCGCGCCGGGCTCGAATCCTTCGACGGCGTCGCCCGCCGTCAGGAACTCCGCGGCGAGGTCAACGGCATCAAGGTCATCGACGACTTCGCGCACCATCCCACCGCCATCCGCCTCGCCGTGCAGAGTTTGCGCCAGCGGCATCCGGATTCCCGGCTGTGGATCCTGTTCGAGCCGCGCTCGAACACCACCCGCCGCGCGGTTTTCCAAACCGAGCTGGCGGAAGCGCTCGCCGCCGCGGATTTCGCCATCGTCGCCGCCATCCCGGACCTCCACAAGATCCCGGAAAACGACCGGCTCAACCCGGACCAACTCTCCGCCGACATCGCCCGCCTCGGCGGCCACGGTTTCTATCTGCCCGACCTCGACTCCATCATCGCCAAGGTCAAGGAAACCGCCGAATCCGGCGACATCATCGCGGTCCTCAGCAATGGCGGCTTCGGCGGCATCCATGAGAAATTGCTCGCCGCGCTGGCTTGAAGCCTACCCACCCGACGTCATGAAAACCCATTCCTCCCACCGCAGATC
>JBEDKU010000238.1:0-4456 GCA_041172045.1 Verrucomicrobiota bacterium
AAGGCCTGCTCCAACCGGTCGTGCGCTCGATCTCCGAAGATGCCACCGGTGCGATTTGGCTGAGCTCGGCGGGTGGTCTGACCCGCTGGCGGGACGGGCGCTGTGAGGAAATCCGCCTGCAACTGCCCGAAGGATTCGCGCCCCTAACCGATGTGGTGGTCGCGGGAACTCCGATGGAAAAGGAGGACCCGCTGTGGATCGGAACGGTGGGCGGCGGAGCCTTCCGGTGGAAGGACGGCAATCTCGTCTATCCATTCGAGCCCCGCAAGGTCGGCCAGGCGGTGCGGGCGATTTTACGCGACAGCAAGGGGGCTACCTGGTTTGGCGGCGAGTTCGGCTTGTTTCGTTGGGATGGCGCCGAACTCGTTCGTTTCGACAAATCCCAAGGGCTCAATCCCGGTCACATCTACGACATCCGGGAAGGTAGCAATGGAGATATCTGGCTCGGCAACGCGGGGGCCCATCTCACCCGCTATCGGGACGGGCGATTCGAAAACTGGCAGGAGAAGGGGCTGGAGGATCTACCGGTGTATGCGGTTCTGCCTGACGGCGATGACGCGGTTTGGTTAGGCAGTTTGGGAGATGGTCTGCTGCGTTGGCGCGACGGGAAGTTCTTTCGTTACACAACCGAGCACGGCCTGCCGTCGGATACGGTCACGCAGCTTCTGGATGACGGATTGGGATATCTCTGGGGTGGGACGCGACAGGGGATTTTCAGGGTGGAAAAGCAGGCATTGCATGAGGTGGCCGCGGGTTTGACCAAGCATGCGGCTTTCAAACTCTTCGGCCATGATGACGGCCTGCCCTCGAATGAATGTTCCGGCGGCATGCAGCCGGCAGCCCTCCGCGCAAGTGACGGGCGGCTTTGGTTTTCCACCGTGCGGGGAGCGGTCGCGGTGGATCCCGCTGCGGTCAAGTCCAAGGGCTTGCCGCCACCGGCGAGCATCGAGGAGGTGCGTCTGGATGGCGTCGTCCTGGCTAACAACCATGCGGTGGCTGGAAAACATTTCACCCTGCCACCGGGGCCCCATACCTTGGAGTTCAGGTTCACGGGGTTGACCCTGGTCGCGCCGGAACGCGTGCGCTTCCGCTGGCGGATGACCGGGGTGGATGAGGGCTGGGTCGATGGCGGATTCCAGCGCTCCGTGATTTACGGCGGGATGCTGCCCGGTGACTATCAGTTTGAAGTCCGGGCCTGCAATCAGGACGGTGTCTGGAACAGGCAGGGGGCTGTGTTCGGGTTCTCGATCAAACCCCGGTTTTGGGAGCAGCATTGGTTTCAAATTGGAATGGTGGTCGCGCTGGTGCTCGCCGCTGCCGGCGTGGTTGCCGCGTTCCAGCGTCGGAAATACCGCCGCAGGGTGGCGCGGGTGGAATCGCGCAGGGCGCTCGAGGCCGAGCGCACGCGCATCGCCCGCGACCTCCACGACGACCTCGGCGCGGGACTCGCCCAGATCAATATTTCCAGCGGCCTCGTCGCCACGGAGGGCATCGATCCCGCGTTCATTCCGCCGCTGCTGCAGGGCATCGGCACCCGCTCGCGGGAACTCATCGCCGCGCTCGATGAAATCGTTTGGGCGATCAATCCGAAAAACGACACCCTGCCATCCCTGGCCACCTACCTTTGCCAATACGCCAAGAATTTCCTCAATCCCGCCCAGATCGCCTGCCGCCTCGCGGTTGCTCCCGAGCTGCCGGACCTGCCACTCGCCGCCGAGCAGCGGCACGGGCTGTTCCTGGCGTTTGCGGAAGCCCTTCACAATGCCGTAAGCCACTCCGGGGCCAGCGAGGTGCGCGTCGGCATCGCGTTCGAAGCCGGAGCAATCCATCTATCAGTGGCCGACAACGGGCGCGGTATTCCCGGTGGCGATCCCGCTCCCGGAGCGGACGGCCTTGCCAACATGCAGGACCGCCTCGCTCAACTCGGCGGCAGCTGCCGGATCAGCAACCCGCCCGGCGGCGGCACCGAAGTCGCGTTTCACCTGCCCTTGCGATCATCTCCGCGCAACGGGCGATAAAACTCTCGCTCGTTTTCTTCCCGCCGCCAGAATCCACTTCCGTCATGACCTCGCCCACCTCCAGTCCGCTTCCCGGCCGTCCCATCCGCGTCGCCACCGTCGAGGACGACGCGCGCCTGCGCCAAAGCCTGGAAATCCTGCTAGCCAGCGCGCCGTCCTGCGAATGCGTGGGCGCCTGCGGCAGCGCGGAAGAGGCCATCAAGCTCATCCCCGTCTGGAAACCGGACGTCGTCCTGATGGACATCCACCTGCCCAACCGTTCCGGCGTCGAGTGCACCGCGGCATTGAAGGAGCTGATGCCCTCGCTTCAGGTGATCATTCTAACCGCCTATGAGGACACCGAGAACCTGTTCAAGGCCCTCCGTGCCGGCGCCTGCGGCTATCTGTTGAAACGCGCGCAACCCGCCGAGATCCTCGCCGCGATCCAGGAAGTCCAGAGCGGTGGCGCGCCCATGAGCAGCGAGATCGCCCGCAAGGTGCTCGGTGCCTTCCACGAAGCCGCGCCGCCCGCCGCTGCCGAGCAGGAGCTCTCCCGCCGCGAGCGCGAGATTCTGGAGCTGCTGCTGCGCGGACTTTCCAACAAGGAAATCGCCGCGGATCTATCCATCAGCGTGCCTACCGTGAAGGTTCACATCCGCCATATTTACGAAAAACTCCACGTTCGCTGCCGGGTGGACCTATTCGTGAAATTCGGTGAGGCGAATCGCGCCGCGCCGCCGCTAGGCTCGCCTAAACCCGGGTTGTAGAGAGATGCCCTTTGAGGGAGATTCCTTTCACCCCCCGCAGGCGGCGAGTTTGGAAACTCGCGGTCCCGGGGGGGGGGCTTACTTTTCTATCCGCGTCACGGTGTAACCGGCTTCCTGCAAGTGCGTGGGAATGCTGACCGCACCACAAAAGTGCAAGGCCCCGGCGGCGAAGAAGTGGCTGGTGGCGGGTTGGTTCCTGAGGGTGGAGGCGATGAAGTCCGCCATGGTTTTGTCGCGATCGGTCAGCAGGCGTTTCATGAGCTTTGCGCCGAGTGCCTTGTGCTCGCCCTTTGCCATTTCCTGCATCAAGCGGTCCATTTCCGAAACGACTTTCGTTGGCTCGCCGGAGACGTAGGCGGCGATCAGATCCTTGGTGGAATTTTTGCCCTCGGCGCGTTCTTTTTTCAGGCCTTTGAAGGTTTCCGCAAGGAGTGTCACTTGTTCGCCTTCGGTGAGTCCGGTGAAGGCGATCAACTGTGCTTCAGGCTTTTCCATGCCTGCGGTTTTTTTGCCTGCGTCGGTGGCTTGGTCCCAAAGTTGCACGTCCAGCGGCTTTCCTCCCTCCAGTTGATAGGGCAGCATCTGGGGAAGAATTGCAGCGACCCAGGTGTTCATCGTCTGAAACGGAGCGGAGTCGAGCGCGGGACTGATGAGCTTCAATTCGGCGTTCAACTCGGCGGCGAGGTCCTTGCCGATGGATTCGTCGAGCGTCTTGCCATCCTTGCGCATCATCAAGGGCATGGTCGCCATCTGGCTCGCCGCATCCATCGGAACTTCCGCATAGAAGTTCGAGGACGCGTCAAACGCCTTCCGCGCGGCGGGATGCAGCGTGACGGCCGGCCCCTTGCTGATGTGGATGGTGCCGAAGAGATAGGACGGCTGGGTGAGGTCCTTGCCCTCGACTTTCCACAACAGCGGCTTGATGGGATGTTTGAGTTCTGCCTCGGCGCGGGCGGCCGGAGTCATGGTGAGCAGGCCAAGCGCGCAACAGGTGAGGGAGATGAGGCGGGATGTGTTTGTTTTCATGGGCGAATCAAATGGGCTGGTTGATGTTGATGCGGGTCTTGCTCAGCGTCGTAGGCTACGCCGGCGGCGACAACTCCAGCGAGTAACAAAAGGGGCGGTGTCGGCGATCGTAGATTTCTTGGTCAGGATGAGTAGGGCGATGGATGAAGTGAAAAGGCCAGTCGTTGAAGATCAGTTGCGAAGCGTCCGCGGCGAGTGAATCGTCACCGCAAGCCGCTTGGAAACCGTGTGAACCAGCCCGGCGTAATGGAGGACCAAAGTATGAAACGCGGACTCACGCCGCAGCTTCACCAGGCGGGCAAGCAGTTCTGGAATGCTCCCCAAGAATTGATCCATCTGCTATGAGAGTTCCCCGGCGCGAGAAAGGCGCTGAAGAACCCCATGAAACGCAAGAGACACAAGCCAGAGGAGGTCGTCAAAAAGCTGCGGGAGGCGGCGGCGCTGCTAGCCGGAGGCTCCGACGTGGAGGACGTTTGCAAGAAGCTCGGAGTGAGTTCGCCGACGTATTTCCGTTGGAAAGAGCAGTATGCGGGAGCGCAGCCCAATACCGTGAAAAGGCTCAAGGAGCTTGAGAAGGAAAACGCCCGGCTCAAGAAACTGGTGGCCGAGCAGGCCTTGGACATCGACATGCTCAAGGAGGTGGCCTCGGGAAAATGGTAGGCCCTG
>JBEDKU010000239.1:0-7529 GCA_041172045.1 Verrucomicrobiota bacterium
CTAACGACCTCCGGCGCCTTCGCCTGGGGCTGCGCCCGCTCGGCGAGCGCCAGCGGATTCCGCGGCAGCGTCTCGCACTCCAGCTCCACCTCCGGCGGTTGGGGCGGCTACTCGCACTCCGGCTCCACCACGGCGACCGGGCGCTACGGCAACACCTACAGCGCCAGCCACACCACCACCGGCAACTACTACGGTGGCGCGGCCTATCACGGCACGACGGTCTATCATGCCGGTGGCTACGGCTGCTATCCGGCAGGTGGTTGTTATGGCGCGGGCTACGGCGCGGCCGTGGCCACCGGCGCGGTCATCGGAGCGGCTGCGGCCACCGCCGCGACGCAGCCCTACCCGCCGCCTTACAACCCCTACGCCCCGGGAGTCTACTATCATCCGCTGCTGCGATGATCCGGCCGCCGCTCACTCGAGTGTGGAATCCCGTGCCTGCGCTGGCAGGCGATGGATTCCGCGCTCTCGTCCTCGTGCTGGCCTTGTTGGCAAGCCCGTGCCTTGCGCAGGCTCCCGCCGGGGAGGCCGAGGTCAACCACGGTGAGGATTTCACCCGGCCGCTCGACCGCTTCGATCTGCGGACGCAGTTTGAGACGCTGCCGGACGACCGCCGGAGTGGCCGCGAGTTCGACGACCTGGACAACGAGACACTGACCCTGCGCACCGACCTGCTGCTTTTCAACAAGCCGGACCAGCTCGCGTTGCGCTTCGATCTGCCGCTCGTATGGAGCAACAAGCCGAACGATCAGAATCCGGACGGTGCCAGCGAGTTCGGCATGGGGGACTTCCTCGCGCAGGCCATCTACGTGCGGGAAATTGACAAGCGCTGGGCCGCCGGTGCCGGTCTGCGGACCATCCTGCCCACCGCGACCGGCGAGGCCTTCGGCGACGGCAAGTGGCAGCTCGTGCCGACCGTCGGCGTGCGGGCGAGCCTTCCGGAAATCAGCGGCGGGAGTTATGCCGGGCTCATCGTCAGGCAGTTTTCCAGCGTCGGCGGGCAGTCTTCGCGCAAGGACATCAGCTGCTTTCAATTCGAGCCCCAGCTCAACCTCGGCCTGCCGGACCAGTGGTTCGTCAACTTCTCGCCGAAAGCGAAATTCAACCTGATGACTGATGAATGGTTCGTGCCGCTGGACATCATGGTCGGTAGGAAATTCGGATTGCACTGGATCGCCTCGCTCGAATATCAATACGGCTTGGTGCGGGACGATGACAGCTACCACCAGTGGCTTGAGGCCCGCATCGGTTACTTTTTCTAATCCACTCCCCACCTGTTTTCTGATGACCCGTCACCACCTCAACAACCCGCCGAAGAAGAAACTCCACCAGGACTGGCGGATCATCGCCGCCGCGGTGGTGATGATGATCGCCATGATCATGTATGTCCTGACAATGAATGAAGCGACCGCGCCGGCGGGTCCCATGCCGACCGCCCAGCCCGCGACACCCGCCCCGCAGCCATAAGGAGTGGCGGCATTCCCCTCGACTCCCGGCCGGACGCTCGCGCGACCATCGAATGAGTGGGCGGGGAAATGGTGAAAAACTCAGACAAGGCGCGTTCCGGGCTTCGTTATCCGGCTACCTGCCGCTAGGTAGCCTCCGTCATGCTGTCATTTCCCAAACTCGCTCTCGTCGCCGTCCTCGCGGTTCCGCTGTTTCAATCCCAGGCATTTGCCAAAGCGGATCCCCAAATCGAGGCAGCGGTGCAGGCGGTGTATCCGGCGCTGGTGCGGATCCATGTGGTGGCCGAGCAGGGTGGGGCCGGGCGCATGCAAAAAGGCCGGGGCAGTGGCTCCGGCACCATCATTTCTCCGGATGGTTATATTTTGACCAACCACCACGTCGCCGGCCGGGCGACGCGCATCACGGTGCGTCTGGCGGACCGCCAGGAGCTGCGGGCCACGCTGGTCGGCACCGATCCGCTCGCGGACCTCGCGGTGCTCAAGATCGACCGGAAGGATTTGCGTGATCCTGCGGCTCCGCTGCCGGTGGCGAAATTCGGCGACAGCGCGGCGCTGGAAGTGGGCGACACGGTGCTGGCGATGGGTAGTCCGGCGGGGCTCTCCCAATCGGTCACGCAAGGCATCGTGGCAAATACCGAGATGATCGCGCCCGGTGGCTCGATGCGGCTCGACGGCGAGGCGGTGGGGGAACTGGTCCGCTGGATCGGCCACGACGCGGTGATTTTCCCGGGGAACTCCGGTGGTCCGTTAGTCAACCTGAAGGGCGAGATCATCGGCGTGAACGAGGTGGGCATCGGCAGTCTCGGCGGGGCGATCCCGTCGAACCTGGCGCGCAAGGTTTCCGACGAGCTGATCGCCAAGGGGCATGTGGAGCGCAGTTGGATCGGCCTGGTGGCGCAGCCCTTGCTCAAGTCGAGCGATGCGAAGGCGGGGATTCTGGTAGGCGGGGTGATCAGCGGCTCGCCGGCGGAAGCGGCGGGCCTCAAGGCGGGCGATCTGGTGACGCGCTGCAACGGCACGGAAATCGCCGCGTCCCGCGCGCCGGAGGATCTTCCGGTGTTCAACCGGATTCTGTTGGAGGCCCCGGTCGGCTCGTCGATCGCGATGGAGGGTGTGCGCGACGGCAAGTCGATCACTTGGAGCGTCAAAAGCGCCAAGCGCGAACCGGCGGAACCTCGGGAAAAGGAGCTTCTTTCGTGGGGCATTACCGCGCGGGATCTCACCGAGCTGAACGCGCGGGAACTCCTTCGCGACGACAATCACGCGGTGCTGGTGCAGAGTCTCCGCCCCGGTGGCGCGGCGGCGACTTCGAAGCCGTCGATTTCTCCCGGCGACCTGATCCTCGACGTGGCCGGCAAGCCGACGCCGGATCTGGACGCGCTCATTCGCGTGAGCAACGAAATCACCGAGGGTAAAACCGAGCCGGTGCCGGTGCTCGTTTCTTATGAACACGATGGGCTCAATTTCCTCACCGTGGTGAAAATCGGCCCCGAGCCGGAAGTTGACAAGCCGGGCCTTGTTAAAAAAGCGTGGATCGGCATCGACACGCAGGTGATTTCCTCGGAATTGGCGGAGGCGCTTGGCATTCCGGGAGCGAAGGGAGTCCGCGTCACTCAGGTCCATCCGGGCACGAGCGCCGAGAAGGCCGGCTTGAAAACGGGCGATCTGTTACTGAAACTCGACGGCACGGTGATCGCGACCTCGCGCCCGGAGGAGTCCGATATTTTCGCGGCGCTGATCCGGCAATACCGCATCGGCACGGAGGCGGCGTTCTCCGTCCGGCGAGGTGCGGAGGATCTCGTGATCAAGGTGCCGCTGGGCGAGCGCCCGGAAGGGACCTCGGAACTCGCGTCCCACGATTGCGAGACGCTGGAGTTCAATTCCCGCGATCTCGGCCAGTCGGACCGGGTGAGTGAGAAGCTGCCGGAGGATTTCAAGGGCGTGCTCATCACCGCCGTCGCGCCCGCCGGCTGGGCGGCGCTCGGTGGTCTATCCGCTGGTGACATCCTCGTTTCGCTCGATGGCAAACCGGTGGATTCCATCGAGACGCTCAAACCCATCCTTGCGGATTTGGAGAAAAACCGGCGGAGTCCCGTCGTGTTCTTCGTCCGTCGCGGGATCGCCACGCACTACATCGAACTCGAACCGACCTGGTAAACCATTTTCACCCACACACACCCTATGAAATCCCGAATCCTGCTTTTCGCCACCCTGCTCGCCGCTCCTCTAGCAACCGCCGCCGACGGGCCGCTCAAGGAAAAGGCGCTCGCGCTTTATGCTACGCACAAGGACTCCGTGCTGTTTCTATCCGCCGTGGTGGAGGTGGAGGTGACCGCCGGGGACAATCCGGCGAAGAAGGAGGAGCGCAAGGTCGAGATGATCGGCACGGTCATCGGCAAGGACGGCTTGATCGTGGTGCCGCTTTCCACACTCGACGTGGCCTCCACCATCGACGGCCGGATGGTCAACGGACCGCAGGGGCCGATGAAGCTTTCCGCCAAGGGCACCACCAAGGAGGTGAAGATCCTGATGCCGGACGGCACCGAGACGGCGGCCAAGGTTTCCTTCAAGGACACCGATCTCGACCTCGCCTTCATCCGCCCGGAGAAGCCGGACGCGGTGAAACTCACGCCGGTGGACACCGCGAACTCCGCGCCGATGGCGGTGCTGGACGACGCCATCGTGCTCGGCCGCCTGGGCAAGGATCTCAACCGCGAGCCGGTGGTGATGACCACCGAGGTCGTGGCGCTGGTGACCAAGCCGCGGACTTTCGGGAAAATCAGCGGTCAATCGCTTGGCATGCCGGTATTCAACAAGGACGGCAAGTTCCTCGGCATCGGCATCAACCGCTTCAGTCCGAAGGGTGACAACGAAAGCCAGGGCCCGGTGCCATCCAACGTGATCCTGCCGGCGGAAGACCTGATGGAGTCCGCTGCTCAGGCGAAGTGAGCGGGGGATCAGGGTGCGGCGACGGTCATTGCCAGCACCTCTCCGGCTGACATGCCCGACTCGCGCAAGGCGGCGACAGAGAGGGCGTCGTTTCGCTTTGCCAGCCGCTGCCCTTGCTCGTCGAGCATCAGCGGATGGTGGAGATAGAGTGGCTCGGGAAGTCCGAGCAGTGCTTGCAGCAGGCGGTGGACATGGGTGGACGCCAGCAGATCCTCGCCACGGGTGACGTGGGAAATCTCTTGGAAAGCATCATCCACCACCACCGCCAGATGATAGGCGGTGCCGATGTCCTTGCGGGCGAGAACCACGTCGCCGAGCAGTTCCGGGTTCACCTGGATTTTTCCGAATCTCAGGTCGCGGAAGGTGAGGGGACTTGTGGTTTGTTCCGCTTGTTGGGAGTGGAGACGCCAGGCGTAAGGAATGCCGGTTGCGATTTTTTCTTCCGCCTGCCCGGCGGTCAGTTGGCGGCAGGTCCCGGGATAGACCGGGGCGTCCGGACCTTGCGGCGCTGCTCCCATGCGGGTCCATTCCTCCTGGATTTCCCGGCGGGTGCAAAAGCACGGATAGACTAGCCCGCGCCCGCGCAGGGAATGGAGCGCTCCCTCGTAAGCGGCGATGCGGGACGTCTGGCGCAGCGGCTCGCCGTCCCAGTCCAGTCCTAGCCACCGCAGATCCTGCTCGATGGCATGATAAAATTCCTGCCGCACCCGTGGTCCGTCGATGTCCTCGTGCCGCAGCAGGAAACTCCCGCCTGCATCGCGCGCAAGGGAATGCGCGACCCGCGCGGCCAGCACGTGGCCGAGGTGCAGCCGCCCGGTCGGGCTGGGAGCGAAGCGCGTGCGGACGGACATGGCGGGCAAAAGCGGTCGAGGACTTCTGTTTGTCCTCTCCCGGAAATGAAACGCAACCGCGTCTACGTTTGGAAGAACGGACTGAAGTCCAGGACTACTATTTGAAGAGCACGTCCACGCCCATCGCCGACTTGCGCATAAACTTGGGAATCACGCCATGCCATCTTCAGTGCACCTCGCTGAACGAGAGGTCGAAATCGTTTTCCAGCTTGGTGATTTTCGGCCGCTCGCGCGGCTCGATGAGAGCGAGGGAAACCCCTTTTTTTCCGGCCCGCGCCGTGCGACCGCTGCGGTGGGTGAAGTATTCGATCTGCTCGGGAAGCTGGTGATGGATGACGAAGGAAAGCCCTTCGACGTCGATCCCACGGGCGGCGACATCGGTGGCGATGAGGAACTGGGTGCGCTCCTTTTTGAAGGAACGCATCACGGTGTCGCGCTCCTTCTGGGTGAGGTCGCCTTGCAGGACATCGACCGGGAATCCCTTGGTGGTGAGTTGCTTGCCAAGCACGATCGCGCCCGCCTTGGTCCGGCAGAAAATGACGCCGCGGTTAGCCTGTTGTTGTTTGAGAAAACCGGCGATGAACTCGGTCTTCTCGTCGCGGCTGCAGATCTTGAACTGGTGATCGATGTCGCGGTTGACGACGTGCGCCTTGTCGATTTTCAACAGGTGCGGTTTTTCCGACATGCAGTCCTTGATCAGCCCGTGGATGGCGTCCGGGATGGTCGCGGAAAACAACCAGGTGCTCTTCCGCGCGCGGGTGAGGCCGAAGATCTTCACCAGCTCTTTTTTGAAGCCCATGCTCAGCATTTCATCCGCCTCGTCGAGGATCAGGTGCTTCACGTTGATCAGCGTCAGCGCCTTTTTCTGGAACAAATCGAGAAGCCGTCCGGGCGTGGCGACGACGATGTGGGTGGGGCGTTGCAGCGCGGCGACCTGTTTGTCGAAGTTGTCGCCGCCGCAGAGGACCTCGACGAAGATTTTTTCGGAATGCTTGGTGTAGCGGAAGAGCTGCTTGCCGATCTGCTTGGCCAGCTCGCGGGTGGGCGCGATGACGAGCCCTTGGGTTTCCTTGGATTTCGGGTTCATCTTCATCAGCAACGGCAGGCCGAAGGCGGCGGTCTTGCCGGTGCCGGTCTGGGCTTGAGCGATCAGGTCGCCGCCGTTTTCGAGTAGCCACGGGATCGCCTTGTCCTGGATTTCCGTGGGATGGATGATGCCGAGCTCCTGAAGTCCCTGCATCAGGTTGGCGGGAATGCCGAGTTCTTTGAAAGTTTTCAACGTGGTGGTTCTGGTGAATTTCCCCCGCCTCGATTCACGCGGGGAGCTTGTCTGGCGCGACCATGGCTGCTTCGGCGTGGGATGACGAGCCATGAAAATCCACGTCCATTATCGAGGTTTCCTCGGCGTCAACGGCGCTCACTTGATTTTCGGCCAGCCGTCGGCGCTCCAGGTCAGCGGGAGGTCACCGAGGACGGGCAACCCGGCGCGCTGGCGGTCGTAGTAGTGGTAGAACATCCGGGTGCCGGCCTTCTCCTCGATGAAGGCGGCGTGACCGGGCCCGATGCGGTCGCCGTCCGACTTGAGAAACAGGGTGCCGCCACCGGTGGATAAATCGCCGCCGTTCGCGTCGAGATAGGGACCGGTGATTTTCCGGCTGCGGCCGACGCGGATTTCGTAGGTGCTATTCACGCCCCGGCAGCAGAGGCCCCAGTTGACGAAGAGGTAGTAGTATCCGTCGTGCTTGAGCAGGGCGGGGGCCTCGATGGAGTCGTGCCAGGCAAGCTGGCGGATTTCTTGACGAGTCGGATGGCGGAGTCCGGTCTTGGGGTCGAGTTCGACGAGCTGGATGCCGGTCCAAAACGAGCCGAAGACCATCCACAAGCTGCCATCCGGATCGGCGAAGAGCTGGGGATCGATGGCGTTGTAAGGATCCTTGTCGCTGGAACGAATGACCGCTCCCTCGTCCTTCCACTGATAAGCGGGGCTTTTGGGATCGAGCGTGGGGCTGGTGGCGAGGCCGATGGCGGAGGTGTTTTTCCCCCAGCCGGAGACGGAGTAGTAAAGCAGATAGCGGTCGCCGCGCCGGATGACGTCGGGTGCCCAGAGGTGGCCTTTTTGATTCGGCACCACCTCCCGATGCCAGGCGGGGAAATCCTTGAAAACCGGTTCGCCCGTCACCCAGGTTTTCAAATCCTGCGAATGGCGGGTGATGATGCCGATGCCGGTGGAGAAGACCGTCCAAGTGTCGCCCTGGCGGATCGG